>CATOOY010000022.1 GCA_951801995.1 uncultured Erysipelotrichaceae bacterium | reverse complement strand
ATATTACATGGAAGAAATGTCTAAAAAAGATGAAACAGAAAGATATGATTTCAAAGTAAGTGAAGGGAAATTTATATTAGAAAAAGATAATACAAAAATACTAAAATTCACAGGAAAAGTACCTAAAACAGGAATATTACAAATACATTCAAATGGAAATACAGCAGTAGGAATATGTAATGATAAATACTGTGCCTGTAAAAGTGTATCTGAACTAAAAGTAACACTAAAAGATACAAATTGTAATATAAATAGCGAAACAGGAGAAATAACGGATAATAAAGATGCCTTTGAAGAAAGAGTAAAAGCCCTAGAGGAAAGTAAAGTAGAATTAGAGAAAAAAGTAACCACACTTGAACAAAGTAAGACTGCATTGCAAAATCAGGTAAACACCTTAGAAAAGAAAAAAGTAGTGTCAGGGACAGTCATCACTTATCTAGCAGGAACAAGTGTACCAGAAGGATACTTAGCATGTGATGGAAAAACATATAACATAAGTGCTTACCCTGATTTAGCAAATGCCATCAAAAGTGGATTTGGAAGATATAATTATTATGGAGGAAACGGAAGCAGCACTTTTGCTGTACCCGATTTAAGAGGTGAGTTCCTAAGAGGTGCAGGAACCAATGGTCATTCATACCAAGGAAGTGGTTCCTCAGTAGGGACCCATCAAGATGCCACCATTCATAACCATTTAATTATAGGTGGAAGTGGTAATGATTATTTAATTCAAACATTTCAAAATAATCAATATATAGATGCTAAAAATATGGATTATAGTGTTTCAAACTCCAATGCATGGGCAAACTACAAAGCAGCGAGTCAGGGAACACAAACATACAGAAATGTAGAAAGATATACATCAAGACCTACCAATACATCTGTATTATATGCTATAAAATATTAATTATATTTTTAAAGAATATTAACATTTCAGTTAATATTTTTTATATAAAGAAAACAGATAAAAATATAAAGCAAAATCATCAATATTCATGTTATAATAAAAAAAGAAAGTTGGGATAAGATGGAAAAGATTATTTTAGTAGATGGAAACAATCTTTTATTTCGTAGTTACTATGCCACTGCATATAATGGAAACTTTATGAAAAATAGTAAAGGATTTCCAACAAACGCATTATTTGGTTTTGTAAATATGATAAATAAAATAGTAACAGAAGAAAAACCTGTTTATATGATAGTAGCATTTGATAAAGGAAAAACATTTAGACATAAAGAATATGAAGATTATAAAGGAGGAAGACTAGACACCCCAGAAGAACTCAAAAAACAGTTTCCTATTGCCCAAAAATTACTCACATGTATGGGAATAAAATATTATGAAATAGAAAATTATGAAGCAGATGATATCATAGGTACCTTTGCTGAATATTGTAACAAAGATAGTAATTATCAAGGGGTTATCATAAGTAGTGATAAAGATTTACTACAATTAATGAGTGATGACGTAGAAATGAAACTATTAAAACAGAAAGATTATATCAGATATAGCAAAAGCACATTTAAAGAAGAATATGGAATAGACCCTATCCGTGTAATTGACCTAAAAGCACTTATGGGGGATGCCTCTGATAATATTCCAGGAGTAAAAGGAATAGGAGAAAAAACAGCCCTAAAACTTTTACATCAATATGGTTCACTAGATGGAATTTATGAACACCTAGATGAAATAAAAGGAAGTACAGGAATAAAATTAGAAACAGACAAAGAAAAAGCATATCTAAGTTATCACTTAGCTACCATTGTCAAAGATGTTCCTATGGATATTTGTTTAGAAGACATCAAATATAAAGAAAAAGATAAACAAAAGTTAAATGAAATTTATGAAGAATTAGAGTTTTATTCTTTCTTAAAAAAAGAAAAAGAAAAGGAACATAAAAATGAAAAAATAGAATATATCACAGTAAAAGACAAAAACGAAATAGAAATAGAAGGAGAAATAAGTGTTTATTTAGAAATACTAGGACATAATTATCATACAGGAAAAGTTTTAGGTATGGGTGTATATAATAAAGATAAAGCTTATTTTGTACCCTTAGAGATATTAAAACAAAACCCTAAATTTTTAAAAGAAAATCCCAAAATAACCTATGATATGAAAAAAATGATTACAGCTTTAAAATGGCACAATATAAACATAGAAAATATTGTATTTGATTCTATGATAGCGTCCTATCTATTAGACTATAATATAAAAGAAGATATTGCCTATTTAGCCTCTATCTTTCATTACGCAATTCCTTTCTATGAAAATATATTTGGAAAAACAAAATATAAAGAACCAGAAAAGAAAATAATAGAAGAATTAGTACTCAAAAAAGCAAAATTTATATATGAAACAAAAGAAAAATTTCAAAAGAAAATGAAAGAAGAAGAAATAGAATATTTATTTTATGATATAGAAATGAAACTGGCACATGTTTTAGGAGATATGGAATATACAGGAACGAATATCCAAAAAGAAACATTATTAGAAATGAAAGAAACATTAAGTAAAAGAATAGAAGAATTAAGTAAAGAAATATATAACCTTGCAGGATGTACATTTAATATCGCATCTCCAAAACAATTAGGAGAAGTTCTTTTTGAAAAATTAGGATTGAAAGCAGGAAAAAAAACAAACAAAGGATATTCTACAGCAAGTGATATTTTAAATAAAATTATAGATACACATCCTATTATTCAAAAAGTATTAGATTTTAGAATGCTTACCAAAATAGAATCTACTTATATAGAAGGATTATTACACGCTATTTTAGAAGATGGGAAAATTCATACTATTTATACCCAAACATTAACAAGAACAGGAAGATTATCCTCTATTGAACCAAATTTACAAAATATCCCAACCCGTTATGAAGAGGGAAAATTAATTCGAAAAGCCTTTGTTGCAAGTGAAAATTCCATCATTATGAGCTTTGACTATTCTCAGATAGAACTTCGAATACTTGCTTCTATTGCAAACGTAGATACGCTTATAAAAGCATTTAAAGACGAAAAAGATATTCATACCAAAACAGCAGCCGATATTTTTAAATGTAAACAAGAAGAAGTAGATAAAGAAAAAAGAAGAATTGCAAAAGCAGTAAATTTTGGGATAATTTATGGTATTAGTGGATATGGACTTTCCGAAAATATAGGAATATCGAATAGAGAAGCAAAAGAATTTATAGATACCTACTTTGAAACATATCCAGGCATCAAAGACTATATGGATAAAGTAATAGAAGACGCTTACAAAAATGGGTATGTAAAAACACTAATGAATAGAAAAAGAATTATACCAGAGCTATCCAATAAAAACTATATGATTCGATCTAGTGGAGAAAGAATGGCACTTAATACACCTATTCAAGGGACAAGTGCAGATATCATAAAAAAAGCAATGATAGAAATCTATGAAGAATTTAATAAAAGAAATTTGAAATCCAAAATGATTATACAAGTACATGATGAACTTATATTTGATGTAAAAGAAGAAGAACAAGAAGAAGTAGGAAAAATAGTAAAAGATATTATGGAAAATACTTATAAATTAAATGTACCATTAAAAGTAGAAAAAGAAAGTGCTTATAATTGGTATGATGTAAAATAAGAAGGAGAAAAATATGAAAATACTAGTAACAGGAGGAACAGGATTTCTAGGAAGTCACACCGTAGTAGAATTATTAAATAAAGAAAATGAAGTAGTAATAATAGACAATTTTTCAAATTCCAAAAAAGAAGTTTTAGAAAAAATAAAACAAATAACAAACAAAAACTTTCTCTTTTATGAAGGAGATATAAGAGATAAAGTATTACTAAAGAAAATCTTTACAGAAAACAAAATAGAAACAGTAATACATTTTGCTGGATATAAAGCAGTAGGAGAATCTGTAACAGCTCCCCTAAAGTATTATGACAATAATTTAATAAGTACTATATATTTACTAGAGGCCATGAAAGAAGCCAACTGTAAAAATATAGTATTTTCATCAAGTGCAACAGTATATGGAAAACCAAAAACACTTCCTATCAAAGAAGATTTCCCTCTTCATACAACAAATCCATATGGAACAACCAAAAAAATGATAGAAGAAATACTAAAAGATTTCTCCAAAGCCAATCCTGATTTTAGTATCACAATACTTCGCTATTTTAATCCGATAGGAGCACATCCAAGTGGTTTAATTGGTGAAAATCCAAATGGTGTTCCCAATAATCTCATGCCATATATTATAAAAGTAGCAACCAAAGAATTAGAATATTTAAATATTTTTGGAAACGATTATGATACCAAGGATAAAACAGGAGTAAGAGATTTTATTCATGTAGTAGATCTAGCCAAAGGACATAGTAAAGCATGTGAAAAAATAGAAAAAGGAGTACATATATATAACCTAGGATCTGGAAAAGGATATAGTGTTTTAGAACTTGTTTCTATTTTTGAAAAAGTAACCAAAATAAAAATTCCGTATAAAATAAAAAAGAGAAGAGAAGGCGATATAGCAGCTTGTTATGCAGATCCTACTCTTGCTTATAAAAAGTTAAATTGGAAAGCAGAAAAAAGTATAGAAGATATGTGTAAAGATGCATATCTCTATGCAAAGAAAAATAAGTAGGCGATATTATGAATAAAATAACCAAAGTAATGTGTATAAGTATCATTACCAATTTATTTTTATCTATTGTAAAAATAGTATTTGGTACAATTTTTGTATAACATGCCTTAGTAGCAGATGGAATTCATTCTTTAAGTGATTTAATCACAGATATAGTTGCCATTATAGGGAATAAAATAAGTATGCGTCCTGCCGATGAAAAACATCCATATGGACATGGAAAAATAGAATACATTACAAGTATCATAATAGGTATTATTATCATGAGTCTTGGTTTCTCCGTAATAAAAAATAGTATAGGCAAAGAGAGAATAATTCCCAGTCTTTTAGTAGCGTTTATTACTATCATTACAGTAATCGCAAAATATATATTATCAACATATATTATGAAAAAAGGAAAAGAATATCAAAATATGATCTTAATAGCAAGTGCAGAAGAAAGTAAAACAGATGTAATAAGTTCCATTATAGTATTTTTATCTGTTGTCTTTATGCAATTATCAAATATAGTCTCTCTTTTTGGTTATGCAGATATCTTGGCTACTATAATAGTAGGAATATTTATAATAAACATTGGTTTTCAAATTATAAGAGATAACTTAAGTGTTTTAATAGGAGAGCAAGAAACCAACCAAGAATATTTAAATAAATTAAAAGACATTATCTTATCTATAGAAGAAATAAAACACATAGATACTCTTACTTTATTAAAATATGGCTCTTATTATAAATTAATCTTGACAATAAGTATGAATGAGAATATATCTTTATTAAATGCACATAATATTACAAGAAAGTTAGAAAAGAAAATAAAGAGAAAATTAGAAAATATATCTTATATTACAATCCATATGGAACCATGTAAAATAGAAAAAAATTGAAAGTACTTTATATCCATGATATAATAGGGCAAGTATGGAGGAAAAAGAAATGGAAGTACAGATGCGAAAAGTAAAGGAAGAAGAAATAAAGAAAATAGAAGAAGAGAGAGAAAAAGATAAGAAAGATTACAGTGATATATTTATAGATATAAAAAATAGTTACTTAATTTTATTAGATGGAAACAAAGTGGGATTATGTACTTTTTCTAACTTTATTCCAAATAGTGTAGAAGTACGCTATGCATTATTTACTCCTTATAGAAATAAAAAGTTATTTATGCCAATATGGGAAAAAGTAAGAGAAATATATGGGAAAACATTTCCTACTGTACAAAAATTATATTGTTTAGTAATGCCCAACAATATTCCATCTTTAAAGATTGTCCAAAAGGACATGGAATTCGATTATGAATTTTATAAGACAATTCAAGAAGAAGGATGTAAAAATTATTATCCATACTTTTATAAAAATCCATATTATAAAGAAGAAAAGAAAAAAGAATTGACGTATTCTAAATTGGATGCTAAAATAAAAGTATAAAACGAAGAAAGAGACTAGTAATAAAATAAGTTATCCTAAAGAGAATTAGTGGTTGGTGCAAACTAATGATAACATTTTATGAATCTACTCTAGAGTGAAATGAAAAAAGCATTTCCGGTGAAAACCGTTATGACAATTAAGACTGTTTTAGGATGGTACCGCACACATGTGCTCCTATAATAGTCTTTTTTTCTTAGAAAGGGTGAAAATATGTTAGACATTAAATATGTAAGAGAAAATAAAGAAAAAGTAGAAGAAAATATAAGAAAAAAATTCCAAGAAGAAAAATTACCTTTAGTAGAGGAAGTAATAGAGCTAGATAAAAAGATAAGAGAATTAAAAGCAAAAGGAGATACTTTAAGACAAGAAAGAAATGCTACAAGTGATGAAATAGGTGCTTTATTTAGAGAAAAGAAAGTGGATGAAGCAAATACTAAAAAGCAAAGAGTTGTAGAAATTAATAATCAATTGGAAACTATAGAAAAAGAGGAAAATGAACTATCAGAAGAATTGAAAAGTAAAATGATGGTAATTCCAAATATTATGGATGATAGTGTACCTATTGGAAAAGATGATAGCGAAAATGTTGAAATTGAAAAATTTGGAGAACCAGTTGTTCCAGACTATGAAATACCATATCATGCTGATATATGTGAAGCTTTAAATGGATTAGATAAAGAATCAGCTGGAAGAACAAGTGGAAATGGATTCTATTATTTAATGGGAGATATTGCAAGATTACATTCAGCAATGTTATCTTATGCAAGAGATTTTATGATAGATAAAGGATTTAATTATTGTGTTCCCCCATTTATGATTCGAAGTGATGTAGTAACTGGAGTAATGTCATTTGCAGAAATGGATGCGATGATGTATAAAATAGAAAATGAAGATCTATATTTAATAGGAACATCAGAACATAGTATGATAGGTAAATTTAAAGGTCAAATTGTTAAAGAAGAAGAATTACCAATTGCTTTAACATCCTATTCACCTTGTTTTAGAAAAGAAGTGGGTTCTCATGGCTTAGAGGAAAGAGGACTATATAGAGTGCATCAATTTGAAAAACAAGAAATGGTTGTTTTATGTAAACCTGAAGAAGCAATGGATTGGTATAATAAAATGTGGCAGTTTACAGTTGAATTTTTCAGAAGCTTAGATGTACCAGTAAGGACATTAGAATGTTGTTCTGGCGATCTTGCAGATCTTAAAGTTAAATCATGTGATGTAGAAGCATGGAGTCCGAGACAAAAGAAATATTTTGAAGTGGGTTCTTGCTCAACTTTAGGAGATGCACAAGCAAGAAGATTAGGGATAAGAGCGAAAGGAGAAAATGGAAATTATTTAGTTTCGACACTCAATAATACAGTAGCAGCTTCACCTCGTGGGATGATTGCTGTGATTGAGAATAATGTAAATGAAGATGGTTCTGTCAAGATTCCAAAAGCTTTACAACCTTATATGGGTGGAAAAGAAACAATAAAAGTAAAATAATATAAAAAAAAGAGAGTCATATTTTTATGACTTTTTGTAGTTTTTAATAATATTATAATGAAAGTATTTGAAAAACAGTAGGAGGTAAAAATTATGATAATAAGAAAACAAAAATAAAACTGCTTTAGAAAAATCTTCTTTTGCACTTGTAAAAAAATATTAATCAAAATCTAAAAAAAATAGATTTTTTTTATACAAAATTTTTCCCATATATATTTATAATGCTAAATTGACAAAAAAAAATTTGTATGATAGGATAAGCAAGCAAAAGAGGGGTCAAAATGAAATTAGAAAAGCAAAAAATAGAAATAGTAATGCAAATTTATGATAAAATAATCGCATCATTAGACGAAGTCCTAATAGGCCAAAAAGAAGTAAAAAGAAGCGTAGCATCATCTATTCTTTGTGATACCAATAGTAGAATATTACTAACAGGAGATCCAGGGATGGGGAAAACAACACTAAATAAGTTTTTAGCCAATAATTTCCATTCAAAAAAAATGGCTATCTTTTTTGATACATTACCAAGTGAAATACAAGAGCTTTTAAAAGATTGCAAAAATTTAGAATTATTACAAATAGAAGAATTCAATAGAGCAAGTGAAAGATTACAAAACGTATTTATAGAACTTTTTGCTGATAATCAAATAACAATAGGAAAAAATACCTATGAATTTGGCGATTTTTACGTAGTAGCAACCCAAAACAATAGTGAAACAGCAGGGATTTTTAATGTATCCCAAGCTATATATGATAGGTTTGATGTAAGTATTTCTTATAAAAACTTAAAAGAAGAAGAATCAAGAGAACTGCTATTTAGTAATTTTACACCATCCTATAAAAAAAGCATAGAAAAAGAAGAAATAGTAACCGTAAAAAATATAATAGATTCTTTTAACATAGATAACATAGATATAGATATAATGATGAATAGTTTTAAAATAGTAAAAGAAATATCTTTAAATAATAGAAACTTGTTAAAAGGAGACCTCATAAGAGCCAATAAATTTGCTATAAAATTAATAAAATTATCTGCTTTAGCAAGTGGAAGAGATTATATATTGCCATCTGATATAGTAGATTTTATCGATTGCTTATATATGCATAGAATAGATCAATCCATAGCCTCCATAGAAGAGGATGACGTAAAAAAACAATTTGAAGTTGCAAAAGAAAAAGTATTAGATTTAAAAAGACCAAAAAGATAAAAAGAGTAAAAATGAAAAATATAGATATAGTAAGAGAAAATATTGATAAAATTCAAAAAAATGGAGATCTATATGATGTAATTATAAGTAAAGAAAACCTTTCCTTAAAAAATTATAATCTTATAAAAGGAAATATTTTTTGGTTTTCTCGTATTTTATATGGTGCCACTTTAATTTATGATAAAATAAAAAGTCATTTTATAAATATAGATGAGATAAAAGAAGCCCAAGATAAAATAAGAGAAGTAGTAGGGGTAAATATAGATATTGTAATTCCTAAACAGGATAACATGTTTACAATGAATAATAAAAGCAAGAAAAGAAAAAAAATAGCAATTTTTTATAAAGTAGAAAATATAGATATACAAAAATACATAAGTAATTTAAAGAAAATAGCAAATTTTTGTAGCACATATAATATAAAAAATATCATATTAGGAGAAAAAGAAATATTAAATTTTCTTTGTGATGAAGATATAAAAAATAGGAAAAAAATAGATATAAGTATTTTATTAGAAATAAAAACAAAAGAGAACCATAAAGAAGAAAAAATTCTTGTACTAACAAAAGAAGAATTATATGATATAATTCAAAAATTAGAAGCAGTAGAAATAGAAAAAGATTTTCTAAGAAAAATAGCAAATGAAATAAAAGATCCCATCATAAAAAAAGTAGTAGAAGAATTTAATAAAAATAATGATTTAAATAAATTAAAGAAAATAGTAGTAAGTAGATTGGAACTTTATTTAAACAGTAAAGGAATATATAAAGATAAAGAAGTAGGAAAAGTCATAGAAATAGTAACAGTAAAAGAACAGTATGTAAAAGTACTAACAAAAGATACCAAGGGAAATACTATAAGTAGTTTTATCCTTTCATTATATAATTATTTAGAAGTATCTAATTATAAAAATTTATTAGAAAAAAGAAATAAAAAATGTGATAATAAAGAAATTATGCAAATAGCCACACTTTATCTTTATTTGTGCAATAAAATAAAAAAAGAAAATTTTCAAGAGAATAGTGAAAGCTTTTATGATAGGATTTACTTAGATTATAAAGGAAACAAACAAAATCCGTATATGAGATCAAAAAGTTGGAGTTTATTATTAAATTTAAAAAGAATGGTTATTATGGCATACTGTACACATGCAATAATATTTTGCATAAAAACTTCCATAGAGCATTTAGATTCTACCTTGGAAGAAAATGACAAAGTAACATTTATAAAAAAAGCATATGATAAAGTAGTAACAATCTATCAAAACGCATTTGATTTAGAGTGGGACATTTTAGATGCTATTAAAAATCTCCTCAAAAGAAAAAATTGGAGTGAAACCATCCTTTTAGAAACAGAAGAAAACAGTTTAATATATGATGAAAACACAAATTCTTACACAGGAGATAAAAAAAGTACAGAAACAAATTATAATACAATAGCGACTATATATCCACTTTGTAATGATAAAGAACTTCTACCAGAATATTATGCAGTAGGATATAGTAAAGAATCTTATTATGAAAAAGGAAAAATGAACTATAAAATAACAACCCCACTGATTTCATTTGCAGATTTGAAAGATAAAGAAGAAGTAGAAACATTATTTGAAATAAGTTATGAAATAAGCAAAGACGATTTAAAAAAAATAGTAGAAGAAGATCATATAAACCTATTACAAACCTTATATCCAATAGGAAAAGATTACCTAATGATAGATATCAAAATAATAGATGTAGAAAATTATAATCAATGTATTTACATAAACCATAATAGAGCTTCCGATATAGGAAATAAAATCTTCCCACCAGAAAAAGAAGTGCTCCTTCAAATGAAAAAGCCAAAAATTAAATGTACATATGGATTAAAAAAAGAAGAAGAAATAGTATATGAAGATAAAATCCACTTCTATGAAGGAGAAACAAATAAAGGGATGTTTGTAGAAGCCCTAAAAAAAGCCAGTCCTGATATAAAAGATTCCAAAAAGAAAATAAAAGATGCGATAAAAGAAGGATTAAAATTAGAAAAAGATGCTTCACTAGAAGAAATTTTAGATGCAATCCAAAATAAACATTATTCTAAAACACCTATAAAAGATGCCAATCTATCAAAAGATATGAAAAAGATGAATGAAGAAGAATATTTTAAAGCTGTTGCATCATTAGATTCCCTAATCTGTAATCTATCAGCCTCCTTAGTAAATGAAAGTGACAAAAACCTTATGTATATTACAGGATATAAAGGAAATTCTTTTTTACTAACAGAAGAAGATGCCCATGCTTGGAATATGAATCCAAACGGAACTATTATAGATGTAACTCCTAAAGGTAATCTAGAGCAAGGAGAAGAAACAAAAGAAAATATAGAAGAAAGCATAATAACATGGGGAATAAAAAATCATATACATATATATACTATCATCATCCTTATTTTGTTTGTATTAAATAAAAAATATGGAAAAGAAATAACAATTACAATAAAATCTCACAAAATAAAAAAACTATTAGAAACAGAAGAAATAGAAAAAGCATATGTCAAAATAAATGAAATATTATATGGAGGAACCAACATACCAAGAAAAAAAACAGTATATGAATGGCTAGATAGCATACAAAAAGAATTTACAAATCTAGAAAAAGAAAAATTAAAAGAACTAAAAAGGGAATTAAAAACATATACAAATGAAAAAGAAACAATAGAAAAAGCAATAAAATTAGTAAATGAAATACCATATATAAGTGAAAATAATAAAGAAATACAAAAAAAATTATCTTCTAAAAAAAGAATTGTATAATAATAAAAAAAGTTTTATAATAGAATTGTTTAGAAATGTCATAAGGAGTGTATTTTATAAAGCATTTCTAAAAAGAGGAGGAATATATGAAAAAAGTAGTAAGTCTTATGTGTATCGCACTCATTGTATGTACTCTAGCAGGCTGTGATACAAAAAAAGAGGATGTCAAAAAAGAAGAGAAAAAAGAACAAAGCGAAAAAATAAAAGGAAAATGTCATGCTGTAGAATGTATTAAACAAATAAATGTAGAGAGTAAATTAGAAGATATAAATCAAATCATAGGATTTGATGGAATAACAAAAGATGGAAAAGAAAATACATATTATTGGGAAATCGCTAAAGATGAAACTATTAAAGTAGTTTTCGGTAGCAACGAAAAAGCAACCATTACTGCCGAAATAGAAAGAAGCACTATAGCAGATAAAAAAGTAGACTTTTCTAAATATGATGAATTACAAAAAATAGTAAAATCAGGAATCACCTATGATACATTTAAAACATATGTAGGAAATGTAGATGGTGTTATTACAGAAAAAAGCAGTATATCTACTAAATATACTTGGGTAGCAAAATCAGGAGAATATTTAAATGCATCCTTTTCAAATAGTACAAATCAATGTCGCTTTGTAATCGGAAGAGTAAAAGAGAAAAAATAAATTCTCTTTTTTTATGAATTTGCATAAAGAGAAAAAAAGTTTTATAATATATATAGTGATATATAGAAAGGACAAAAAATGAAAAAAATAAATTTTAAATTTTTAACATGCAGTTCCCTTTTCACACTAGGTACATTTGTACTCTATCAATATACCAAAATAAGAAAAGTAGAAAAAAATACAAAAGAGTATATTATAAATAAAGAACCAAAGAGAAATTATACAACATTATTTACTATAAAAGAAGAGCCAAAAAGAAAATATATTACTTTAAGAAAAGGAAAATAAAATTCCTTTTTTTTATAAAAAAATAAAGCAAAAATAGAAAAAGAGAAAAATAAGACTATATTTTTATAAATAAATAAGATATAATAAGAAGTAGCATAAAAGGAAGTGACATATGAAAAAATTTTTAAAATATTTTTTCTTAAGTATATTTGCAATCTTTTTTACTACTAGTTTCTATTTCTTTATAAAGGAATTTACCAATAGTGAAAAAGTCGTTGAAAAAGTAAAAAACACAGTAAAAAAAGAAACAAAAAAAGAATATAAGTTATCTGTAGCCATGGTAGGAGATGCCTTATATCATACAGGAACATTTACAGATGGAAAACAAGCAGATGGTTCTTATAATTATGATTCACAACTTACCTATATAGAACCAATTATAAGCAAATATGATATTGGTTATTATAATCAAGAAAGTATCTTAGGTGGAAAAGAATTAGGACTATCCAGTTATCCAACTTTCAATTCCCCTCAAGAAGTAGGAGACGCCTTTCAAAAAGCAGGATTTAATATGGTAAGTTTAGCAAATAACCATACATTAGACAAAGGAATAAAAGGTGTTTCAAATTCAGTAGCATATTGGAGAAAACAAAAAGCAGTAACAGCAGGAAGTTATGACTCTGCTGAAGATAGAACACGTAGTCATATCCATGAAAAAAATAACATAAAATATGCTTTTTTCTCTTACACAACCTCAACCAATGGTATTAGAGTACCTCAAGGAAAAGAATATTTAGTAGATGTGTATAGTGAAGAAAAAGTAGCAGCTGATATTGCTTCTGTAAAAGATAAAGCAGATGTTATTTTTGTAGCGATGCATTGGGGAACAGAGTATACACATACACCTACAGAAGAAGAGACAACAATCGCAAATTATTTAGCCTCTCTTGGTGTAAATGTAGTAATAGGGGCACATCCCCATGTTATTCAGCCAATAGAACATATTGGAGATACAGTAGTTATCTATTCACTAGGAAATTTCATATCAGGACAAATAGGAACAGAAAAAAGAGTAGGATTATTAGCTACTTTAAATGTAAATAAAGTAATAGAAGATAATGAAACAAAAATAAGTATTACAGATGTAACAGGAGACTTATTATATACTTCTTATTCTAGTAATTATCAAAATGTAAAAGTAATCCCATTTGCTAATTTAAATAATTCATCTCTTGCAAATTACCAAACAATAAAAGAAAAATATGAAGCAATTATTAATAAAAATGATTCTACTATAAAAGTAGGTTCCCTAGGTTAAAAAGGAATAAACAGCAAGACTATAATTAAGAAATGTAATAGGTATAGAAAATATACTAGATAATTTATCGAATGTGAAAGGAATAGTAATAAATCTACAAACAGTAAAATAGCTACCTATGAAGAGTACTTATTATAAAATAGTTGAGATAAGATATCACATGATATCTTTTTTAGTACCCCTTAACAGTAAAATTCATATAATGTGTTAGGAGGTACTTATGTTTAATTTTAATGATAACTTTTTTAACAAAATAGAAAAGAAAACAAACGTAGGAAAACAAACTATACTAGATTTAGCTTCTAAATTACAAAAAACAGATTTAAAAAATGAAGGGACTTTAAGAGAAGTAATACAAGAATTAGGAGAAATGACAGGAAGACCTGTTTCAAAAGAAAAAGAAGATAAAATAATAAAAGCAGTAGTAAATGATCAAGTGCCAAAAGATCTAGATAAATTTTTATAACCGTATTTACGGTTTTTTTTAAACATTACCGAAATGAAAGAGATAAATTTATAAAATAAAAAAAAGAGATTTAAAATGTTAATAAATAATAAAAGGAGAAGGAACAACGACAGAGCTTTATATATTAGCTTTATAATAAATTCCTATTTTCATGAATAACCTATATCTATTTACATATAGTGTAATAAAGGAAAGTAGGGATAATATGGAAAAAATGGATATTATAAAAAGCATTACAGAAAGAACAGGTGGGGATATATATTTTGGAGTAGTAGGTGCTGTTAGAACAGGGAAATCCACATTTATAAAAAAAATGATTGAAACCCTCGTTGTTCCAAATATAGAAGACGAATATGAAAGGAAAAGAGCACTGGACGAAATACCACAATCTGCCCAAGGAAAAACCATTATGACAACAGAACCTAAATTTGTTCCAAGTAATGGTGCAAAAATTAAAATAGATGAATTAGAAGCAAGTGTTCGTCTAATAGACTGTGTAGGATACGTTATTCCAAATGCCAAAGGATACGAAGATGAAAATGGTCCAAGAATGGTAAAAACGCCTTGGTACGATGAAGAAATTCCTTTTATAGAAGCAGCAGAAGTAGGAACAGAAAAAGTAATCAAAGACCATTCTAGCATAGGGATTGTTATGACAACAGATGGTTCCATCGGAGAATTATCTAGAGCAGATTATGTAGAAGCTGAAACAAGAGTGATAAATGAATTAAAAGAAATAGATAAACCATTTATTATTATTTTAAATTCATCACATCCAATGCTTCCAGAAACAGAAAGAATTGCTGAAAAATTAAAAGAAGAACATGGTATTCCTGTTTTACCAATGAACGTAGAAAATATGACAGAAAGAGACATGTATACCATATTAAGAGAAGCATTATATGAATTTCCAGTGATGGAAGTGAGTGTAAGTATGCCAGATTGGATAGCATGCTTGGATGCACATAATTGGCTGAAGAAAGTGTATATCGATAAAATAAGAGAAAGTGTAGTAGAAGTAAACAAACTAAAAGATGTAGAATCTATTACTAGTCATTTTAAAGATTGCGAATATATAGAAAAAGCTTATTTAAAAGATGTAAATACAGCAACAGGAGAAGTAATAATTCATCTAGAAGCAAAAAATGAACTTTACAATGATGTACTAAAAGAAATTATAGGAGTAGAAATACAAAGCAAAGCGGATTTATTAAAATTAATGCAAGATTATAAAGAAGCAAAAACAGAATATGATAGTATAAAAGGTGCACTTAAAATGGTAAAACAAACAGGATATGGAGTCGCATCACCTACACTTACTGATATGAAATTAGATACACCAGAAATTATAAAACAAGGTGGAAGATATGGTATTAAATTAAAAGCAGTAGCACCTTCTATACACATGATAAGAGTGGATGTAGAATCTACCTTTGAGCCAATTATAGGATCAGAACTACAAAGTAAAGAATTAATAGATTACTTAATGAAAGACTATGATGTAGATCCAAGTAACATTTGGAAAAGTGAAATATTTGGTAGAAGCCTAGATGTAATTGTAAAAGAAGGAATACAAGCAAAATTATCACTTTTACCGGAAAATGCTAGATATAAGCTATCACAAACATTAGGAAAACTTGTAAACAAAGGATCAGGAAATCTATTTGCCATTGTTATATAAATTCTCTTTTATGAGAATTTTTTTAGTAAAAAAATATTCAATAAAAATAAAATCTATGTTATAATAAAAAAGAAAGTAGGAATAAGATGTTAACAAACTAAATAAAAATTCTTTTTATGTAAAAACAAAAATAGCGAATATCTAGTTAAAACATAAAAATATGATAAACTAGGTATAGTAAAGAAAATAATAGAAAAAATAGAAGTAAGGAGAATATTTATGAAGAAAAAAGGATTTACACTAATAGAGCTACTAGCAGTTATAGTAATACTAGCAGTTATTGCACTCATAAGCATGCCCATTATATTAAATGTGGTAGAAAAAGCAAGAAAAGGAACCTTTGAAGATTCAGCATACGGAGTAGTAGATGCAGCAAGAATATATTATGCAAGTGGATATTTAGATGGAAATGGAAATGAAGAAATATTCACATTTCCAAACGATACAAAACTAAAACTATCGGGAACAAGACCAAAAAGTGGAAGTGTGAAATTAGAAAAAGATGGGAAAGTAGCAATAGCTATAAGTAATGGACAGTGGTGTGCTGTAAAAGATAATAATGAAGAGAAAGTAAGAATAACAGATTATAGTATAGGGGATTGTGAAATAGGAGATGTGGAAAAACCCAATACACCAGAATCTTGTTTTACAGTAAACCCAGAAGATCCATCAGAAATAACAGGATATACATGTACGGATACAAAAGTAACAATACCAAGTAGTATAAATGGAGTAGAAATAAAGAAAATAGGAGACAATGCCTTTAAAGATAAAGGACTTACAGAAGTAATTATACCAGAAGGAATAGAAATCATAGGAAACAGTGCATTTGAGGGAAATTACCTAACTCAGGTTACTATACCAAGTACAGTAACTACAATAGGAGACAATGCTTTTAAAAACAATCAATTAACAGACATAATATTAAATGAAGGATTAAAACAAATAGGAAATAGTGCCTTTGAAGGAAATCAATTAACGAATGTAAAAATACCTGAAAGTGTAGAAACAATAGGAGATAACGCCTTTAAAAACAATCAATTAGAAAGTGTAGAAATACCAGAAGAGACAATAATAGGAAATGGGGCCTTTGAAGGAAATAACCTATCAAGTACTGACCAAACAAAAGCAGAAATTAAAAATGTAGATATACAGACAACATCAACGACTATCACTATAACAGTAGATGCCGAAGTAGGAAACTTTGGAAAAATAAAAACGTATGAGTATAATATAGATGGTGGAAGTTATGAAGAGGGAACAAGAACATTTACCTTTGAAGGTTTGGACTTTGATTCAACACATACAATAGGAATTAAAGTAACAACAGATTCAGGACTTGTAACAGAAAAAAGTGTAGAAGCTAAAACAGACTTTGCATTACTAAGTGTAACAGCGAATGGATATACAGGCGTGTATGATGGTGCTTCCCATGGAATAACAGTATCAAGTAGTGAAGCTACAATTAAGTATGGAACAAGTGAAGGAACTTATAATTTAGAAAGTTCCCCAACGTATACCGATGTAGGAACCTATACAGTGTACTATCAAGTAACAAAAGCAGGATATAAAACAGTAACAGGAAGTAAAGAAATAGTAATAAGTAAAGCAGAAGGAACAGTGATCTTATCAGAGACAAGTGGATCATTAACATATCCAACAGCAAAAACAATAACAGTAACGAAAAATACAGGAGGAGGAACACTAAGTTGTAGTTCATCAAATAGTAATGTAGCCACATGTTCAGTATCGGGAACGAAAGTAACGATAACGCCAGGAACAACAGCAGGAACAGCTACAATAACTGTAACAAGTGCAGCGACCACAAATTACAATGCAGCATCAGCCTCTTATACAGCAACAGTATCAAGTGGAATCCTTAGTGTAACAGCGAATGGATATACAGGAGCATATGATGGTGCTTCTCATGGAATAAGTGTATCAAGTAGTGGAGCTACGATTAAGTATGGAACAAGTGAAGGAACTTATAATTTAGAAAGTTCCCCAACTTATACTAGTGTAGGAACCTATACAGTGTACTATCAAGTAACAAGAGCAGGATATAGGACAGTAACAGGAAGTAAAACAGTAACTATAAATAAAGCAAGTGGAAGTATAAGTTTATCAGAGACAAGTGGATCAATAACATATCCAAACACCAAAACAATAACAGTAACGAAAAATACAGGAGGAGGAACACTAAGTTGTAGTTCATCAAATAGTAATGTAGCGACATGTCAAGTATCAGGAACAACAATTACAATAAGTTCAGGAACCGCAGCAGGAACAGCTACAATAACCATAACAAGTGCAGCGACCACAAACTATAATGCAGCATCAGCCTCTTATGCAGCAACAGTATCAAGTGGAACCCTTAGTGTAACAGCAAACGGATACACTGGAACCTATGATGGAAGTGCTCATGGAATAAGTGTATCAAGTAGTGGAGCTACGATTAAGTATGGAACAAGTGAAGGAACTTATAATTTAACAAGTTCGCCAACTTATACTAGTGTAGGAACCTATACAGTGTACTATCAAGTAACAAGAGCAGGATATAAAACAGTAACAGGAAGTAAAACAGTTGTAATAAATAAAGCAAATGGAAGCGTAAGTTTATCAGAAACAAGTGGATCAATAACATATCCAAACACCAAAGGAATAACAGTTACTAAAAATATAGGAAATGGAACACTTAGCTGTTCAACATCTAATGCAAGTGTAGCCACATGTTTAGTATCGAGAACAGCAATTATAATAAGTCCAGGAACAACAGCAGGAACAGCAACAATAACTGTAACAAGCGCAGCGACCACAAACTATAATGCAGCATCAGCTTCTTATACAATAACAGTAGCAAGTGGAACTTTAAGCGTAACAGCGAATGGATGGAGTGGTATCTATGATGGAAATGCACATGGGATTACAGTAACAAGTAGTGGAGCAACCATAAAATATGGAACAAGTGAAGGAACTTATAACTTAACAAGTTCCCCAACCTTTACAGATGCAGGAACACACACAGTATATTATCAGGTAACAAAGCCAGGATACAAAACAGTAACAGGAAGTAAAGATGTTGTAATTATGACAGAACGAGAGTGTTTATCATCAGCTGAGGCTAATATACCTGCTGGTTCAACAGTTAATGTAACTTCAGCAAGGTATTATTCATGGTCAAATCCTTGTAACCTTCGCTTCGAGTGTACACCACAAAAAACCAATATTGCTGGATGCGAGATGCATGAAACATCTATGGCTGTTTACAGTAATGGTACTAGTGGTTCAACACAAATAATTATTAAAGCATACAATTCTGATAACTCAGTGATTAATGATTTTACACGTTATTTCATGGCTAAAGTTGATTAAAATGATAACAAAAGGACAAAATAACATGTTTAATGTAAAAAAGTAGCAAATAAGGTAGCCTTTGGAAGCGATATATAAAATATATATATCGTTTCCCCACCTACTAATAAGAAAAATAAAGTTGATATCAAATAAATTATTTTAGAAAAAAGGAGTTAAAAATGAAAAAAATAAATAAAATAGTATTCGCATTACTAGCATGCATCCTTATAACAGGATGTGGATGTGAAAAAAAAGAAAAAGAAGTAAGGAAAGAAGAAAAGACACCTGTA
>CATOOY010000021.1 GCA_951801995.1 uncultured Erysipelotrichaceae bacterium | reverse complement strand
TAATTTATTATCATAAAATTTTTTATTACAAAAATTTATTATTTTTGGGTGACAACGATAATGTTCTTTTAAGATAACAGGTGGAATAATTCCTTTGACCTTTTTAGTCAATTCTAATAAACTATTTTTTGTATAGTTATATTTATCGTCTATTTTGTATTTATCAAAAATACTATTCCATTTTTTTCCCTTATCACTACTTATAATATTTGGTAATTGTTTAGAATCTCCAACAATTATAACATTTTTTGCCATAGTAAGTGCTGGAAAGGAGGATACTAAATCAACTTGTGATGACTCATCTATAATTATAAAGTCAAACATAAATCTCTTATTCACACAATTTAATAATGAATAGGTTGTACTTAAAATAACAGGATAATCTTTTACTAGTTCTTCTGTATCTCTTATATTTTTACTATTATATATTTTCTTATTATTATAATTCCTATAAACAAAGTTTTTAAATATTTTCATTGATTTTTCTGTATAACTATCTAATAAGTCTTCAAGTTTGCATTCTTCCATTTTTGTTTCTTTTTTATCTATAATCTTTTCTAATTCTTTAATTTTTGTTTCATAATATTTTAATTCTAATGCATCTAAGATATTATGTATAGTATTATTATATATATCAGGTTGCAAAACTTTAAATTTTATTTGGGAAAGGAACTGCACTCTTTTGGAGAAATAATCTTTTTTATTTTTTTGGCTATTTAGAAATAAAAGATATTTATGTAACTTATTAGAATCGAAATTCGGTAATTTAATTTCTTTTAATTTTGATATATCAACACTTTCTAAAAAATATTTTTGTTCTAATTTTAAATCATCTAATTCTTGCTTTATTAATGCCCTTTCATTTTTTTCAGATAGATAAAAGTCTATATCCATATTCATAGAAGACAATTTGCTTTCCATTTCTTGTATTTGTGTCTCTGTTTTTTTCCATGAATCTGGATATGGTTTTACTTCCGATTGACTATTTAAAAATGCTTTTATATTTTCTCTATTTCCTAATTTTGCACAAATGGAACCTAAATTATTTTTTTCTAATTTCTCGAATACGTTTTCAGTTGCACTATTATTATTAGATAATACTGCGACTTTTTTTCCATTTATAAT
The DNA here is from genome assembly GCA_951801995.1 of uncultured Erysipelotrichaceae bacterium. GTDB lineage: Bacteria > Bacillota_I > Bacilli_A > RF39 > UBA660 > RUG12867. The sequence goes on along the minus strand of CATOOY010000021.1, from coordinate 18,590 downwards.
AGCATTCGCTATTATATTTAATATTGTTTGCGTTTTTCCTGTTCCTGGTGGGCCTTCTATAACACTAATATTATTGGAAAAAGCATTTTTTAGTGCTAAATTTTGACTTAAATTAAAACGAAATGGATATATATGCTTCTTATTTATAATACTTAAATTTATGTTACTTAATCCATTTATATAATTATCAATGACTGAATGATGATTTATAAAATTAACCTTTTTATATATATTTTTCAAAAAATCTTGATTCTTTTTTCCTGTTTCTTCATTTTGGGTAATATCACTTATTGTTAAATAATTAGCCATTTCTTTAAGATAATTAAATATGTTTTTTACTTTATCTTGACTTAATAAATTTTTTTCTATTTTTATATCTGACTCTTTATAAACTTTACTTGTATTATTTTTGAAAAAAACTTTGATATAGTTATCAAATTTTAATATTTTACTTACATTTGATAATCTTTTGAAAGTGGTGACAATCATACAATCACTTAAATCTATTGGAGATTTTATCACTATCATATTTATACTATTATAAGAGTATATTTTCCCTTCCTTATATTTTATATTTATCTTTGTATTAGATATAGAGGTTACTTTAGAAGTAACATCTTCTTTTTTACTATTCAAAACAAGTATCTCATATTCATTTAACATATATATCACCACTTAAATTGTTTTTTATTATAACAAAATTGGTATTTTTTTACAATGAATATATCATATAAAAAGTACTATCTATATCGATAGCACTTCCTTTTTCCTATACTTTTTATATTTATTTTTTAACAAATCCCTTTTCCTATAAAATTCCCTATTATTTGTCCTAATTTATAAAGTATTTCTCCTGTTATAGAGAAAATACTTATTAAAAAAGGAAAGAAAAGTATAAAAAGATACGTTTTTTTGTATTTTTTAAAGTGGACAAACATTACCTGTTACCCATCTATGAATTGCTGTTCCTAAGCTTCTTCCTAAATCTAAAATTACATCTATTCCTTTTACTAATGCATTTATATAGGTTCCACTAATTGTTCCTCCTTTTATTGCTAAGAGTTCTTCTTTATTTAATACTTTCATTTATTACATGCTAAAGGTCTTGTGTAACCATCAAAGACACCTATAAGAAATATAACTCCTGCTGCTATAGCTAAGAGAGTACCTGCACTTAGACCTCCTCCTTCTATCTTTTTTAATTCATTATCTGTTAATTTGGTGATAAAGACCACTCCTTTCTTATTTTTTTCATAATTTCATCTATTTTACTTTTCTTCTTTCCTTTGATTACTATTTCAAATGTGTTATGTTTTATATTTATTTGTTCTTTTAATTGTAATGTTACTAAATAAGAATTTCCTTCTATTGCTTCTTTTTTGATTATTTGAAAATTATATTTTTTTTCTTTAATATAAAGGGTACTTTCTTGTAATAAAAGAAACTGCCTTTTTGAAAGAGAAATGATAATATTATTTTGCTCTTTTATTCCTATATAATAGTTATAAGTTGGAAATGGTACCCACAATAATATAAAAAGGGATAAAACAAATAAAAGAAACGAAATTAAGAAAATTTTTTCTGCTTTTGTTATGAAAAATAGTCCTTCTTTATTTTTATACCATATGATAGTTTCCATTTGGTCCTTTTTTAAATACATGTATTTTTTCTTTATGAAAATGAATTATTTTATCATATAAATCTATATTATCCATTCTATGTGAAACTACTATTATGGTATTTTTTAGATATACTGCAAATAATTTTTTTATTAATTTTCTTTCTAATTTTATATCTAACTCACTAAAACCTTCATCTATTAACAAGATAGAAAAAGATTTCATTAAACATCTTGCTAGGACAATTCTTTGTTTTTCTCCTCCTGATAGGTGATATCCTCCCTCTTCTATTAATTGATATACACCAAGTGGGTCTTTTTTTAAGATAGGATCTAATTCACATATATTTATTATTTCTTGTAGATGTTTCCCCCTTTCCCTTTCTTTATATACAATATTTTCATAAAGACTTCCTGTAAATAAAGTTTCATGTTGTGATATATAACTAATATCTGCTTCTAGTTGTTTTTCTGTATAATTTTTTATATCTATTTCATCTATTAAAATACTTCCTTTTTCTATTTCATAATATCTTTTTAATAATTTTAAAAAAGTTGATTTCCCTACTCCACTTTTTCCCAGTAACAATACTTTTTCTCCTTTTTCTATTTGGAAAGATATATTTTGTATTAAAGAATAATTTTCTACATATGAAAAATCAAGGTTTTTGATTTCTATTTTTCCTTCTATTTTATCAGATAAAAACCCTTTTGTTTTTTTCTTTACAAAAAGTGAAATAATTCTTTGGTAAGAAGCAATTGCTTCTTTAAAAAGTGATAATTCTAATAGGAAACTTTTCATAGGGGTTATAAAATATTGATATAAGTTTATTGAAGTAAAAAGCATAGGAATGGTAAAAGTATTTTTCATGATATGAATAGAAGCATAATATATTATGAAAAGATAGCCCATATTTTCTATTATTTCTGCTAATAAATCTATTTTTATATTTAATTTTGTTATTTGGTTTGTTTTTTCTAATAGTTTTAAATTTTCTGTTCTATACTTTTCTTCTATTTTATCTTGTAAATGAATTCCTTTTATAGATTCATATCCATTTATATATTCAAAAAGATGATTTAAGGTTTCTCCTTTTTTTCTTTGATATAAATTTATATGCAAATTTACTTTTTTATAAAATAAACAAGGTATAAAAATATAACAAACCATACATAGAATAGCAATTTTACTTATCGTTTTTTCTATTTTATAAAGACATATAAAAGAAATAAGAGATAGACACACATCTATACACATGAAAAGAAAAAACTTACTAGTAGCATCCTTTACTATAGATAAATCATTTATTCTACTTACTATATCCCCTGTTGTATGATTCTTATAATAAGAATAAGGGAGTGAAAGAATTTGATGAAATGTCTCTTCTGTTAAAACAAAGTTTATCTTGGCGTGTATATAAATAAGAAGCAAATTTCTAAAAAAGTGTGATATAGATTTACATAAATAGAATAGTGAAAAAATAATGAAAATGGAAAATAAGTAAGATTTAGATTTATAAATTATATTCTCTGTTATACTAGATAGGTAAAATGTTGATATAATGGAAAATATAGTAAATAAGACGGATAACAGTAAAAGTAAGATACATTCTTTTTTATATTTTTTTAAAAGCGATAAGAAAGTAATATAAAAGTTTGTATTCTTTTCTTCTTTTATTAATTCTTTTTTGGGTATAAAAGTTAAAATCGTATTATTATATATTTTATCAAAATTAGAGAAACTCATTTTCTTTATACCAATGGCAGGATCTGCTATTACAAAATAATTTCTTTTTTTATTTATTTCATATATGACAACATAGTGGAGATAGGTTTTATTTATTAATACATGTGCAATAATGGGTAGATGAAATTCTTTTTGTATGAGTTTTTCTAAGTTACATTTTATTCCTTCTGCTTTTAAGCCCACTTCTTCTGCTGCTTTTATTATATAATATGCACTTGTCCCACTCCTTGTTGTTTTGCAAAGTGTAGATAAAGTATCTATAGTAGTAAAGCCCCCATAATACTTTATAATCATTAACAGGCATGTGCTCCCACATTCTTTTGCATGATTTTGTTTTACAAAAGGATACTTTTTTATTCTTTCACCTCCTCACTTATATGTTACGATAAACACATAAAAAATCCCTTGTATATAAGGGATTTAATTTGTTTTACTATTTCTATATATAGTGATGGTTTTCCTTCCATACTTTTTTTCTTTATAAATAGGATAAGGTGAATTTATGTTTTCTTTTTCATATTCACATACAATCAATCCATTTGGTTTTATCAAGTTTTTTTCTTCTATTTCTTTTAAAATATTACTACAATTATGTGCTAGATAAGGTGGATCTAAAAAAATAAGATCAAATATTATATTTTTTTCTTGATAATAGGAAAGTGCTTTTTGATAGTCTAATGTTTTTATATCTATATTTTGTATTTCTAGTCTTTTTTGCATTTTTTTGATTATACTGGTACATTTAGGATTGTGATCATTTAAATAGCAAAATTCTGCTCCTTCTGATAGGGCTTCTAATCCTAAAGCACCTGTTCCTGCAAATAAGTCTAATATAATATTTCCTTTTATATGGCTTTGAATCATGGCAAATAAAGACTCTCTTACTCTATCCATGGTGGGTCTTGTTCCTACTATATTATACCCTTCTATATTTCTTCCTTTATACTTTCCACTTATTATTTTCATTGAAACCCTTCTTCCTACTTTATTTTATCATTATTTTAAACTAGAAACAACAGCGTTTATCATTTCCATTGTGTCTAATATTTTATTTATTTTGTCAGTAGGACGGAGTGCAAATCTTTCTTTTGCTTTTTCTTCAAATTGTTTAAAGGATTCTGGGTTTCTTGTTAGTATTTTATACCAGTAAGAATTCTCTCTTAGGTATTCTACATAATAAGGATTTTGTTTGATTTTAAATTGTACATCTAGTGTCATTAGTCTTCAAAATGTTTATACAAGGGTCTTGGTTTATAGGCATTTTCTGTTGTAGTTGGACTTTTAGTTGTAAGTTCTCCTAAAAGTGCTACTACACGTTGTAAGCTATTCATTCCATTTTGAACACCATCTAGGTCTATATTTTTTAGCCAAGAAACTAAATCTGTTGATGTATTTTCTACACTTTTCTTTTCTTCCTTTTTTAAATAATCTTTCCATGCATTTTCATCTTCACCATATAGATCAAATATTTCATAAAATTTTTGCCAATTCATACTTCCTTCTTTTACAAATTTGATAAGTCTTGGATTTTTCTTTACAAAGGCTTTGAATTCTTCTTTTTTATTCATGGTTATCACCTATAGTAGTGTATGCTTCTTTTTTATTTTCATGTATCTTTTTGTCAAAAAATTAGATAGTTTTCTATCTAATCTTCTTTTATTTTAAAATCATCTAAAAAGTCTTCTATTGTATATATTTTTTCGTCAATTCTTTCTAATTTTTCTTCTTTTTCTTCTTTCTTCTCTTCTTTTGAAAGAGAGATTATTTCAAATATGGCTTTTATATTTTGCTTTTCTATTATACTTCCTGTTGAATAACGATCCATAATGGAAAGTTCGCTACTACGAATCTTTCTTATTGTATCTTTTCTTTTTAAACCTATTTCTGTTTTAGAATTTACGATAAATGTTTTTAAAATATAATATGGATTTTTTTTAACATCTCTTATAATTTGAAGACCACGACGTGCTCTTGTGCTTCTTTCAAATAGGGATAACTTTAGCCTTTTTGCTGTATTCTTATTTGTAAAGATAGCAAGATATTCATCTTTTTCACTTATTAAATGTGCACTTATCACTTCATCTTCTTTTAGGGATATTGCTTTTACTCCACTTGTTTTTAATCCTGTTATTGGAACTTCAGTTGTCAGATAACGAAGTCCATATCCTCTTTTTGTTGTAATAAATATTTCATCTTTGTTTTCCTCTTTTATATTTATTACTTTATCTTTCTCTTTTAATTTTATGCATAAAATAGGTTTGGAATAACGAACGGCTTGAAAATCAGATAATTTACTTCTTTTTACCATTCCATTTTTTGTAAAAATAGTAATTATTTTGTTATTTTCAAAGTTTGGAACATAAAGAGAAGAGATAATATTTTCACCTGGACTTAAAGGAATAATATTACTAATGTGTTTTCCAAGTTCTTTCCATTTTAAATCTGGAATTTCATGGATAGGAACATATAGATAGTTTCCTTTGTCTGTAAATAATAAAATGGTATCTAAGGTATTGGCTTCGTAAAGGCCTATTACATAATCGCCTTCTTTTACTCCTGTTTCTTCTTCTTTGTTATAACTTCTTGGAGATACTCTTTTTACATATCCTTCTTTTGTTATAACGATTATTCCATCTTCTTTTGGGATTAATTTTGTTTTATCTACTTTTATTTCTTCTATTTCTTCTCTTATTTCTGTTTTTCTTTCTTGTCCATATGTTTTTTTTATTTTTCTTAATTCTTCTTTCATAAGATTTTTTAATTTTTCTTCATCTTTTATAATTGCTTCTAATCCTTTAATAATAATATCTAGGTTATTTCTTCTTTCTATTAATTCGGTTACATCTGTATTCGTTAAACGATATAATTGCAAAATAACAATTGCTTCTGCTTGGGTTTCTGTGAAGTCAAATTCTTTTACTAGGTTATCTTTTGCATCTTTTTTATTTTTACTAGCACGTATTACTTTTATTACTTCATCTAATATAGATAGTGCTTTCATTAAGCCTTCTACGATATGCATTTCTTCTTTGGCATGTGCTAAATCAAATTTTGTTCTTTTTAAAATAATGTCTTTTTGATGTACTATATAGGCATCTAGAATTTCTAAAATTCCTAATGTCATAGGTCTTTTGTTTACAATAGCAACCATATTATAATTATAAGAAATTTGTAAATCTGTATTTTTGAGTAAATAATTTACAATTAGTTCTTTATTGGCATCTTTTTTTAAATCTAAAACAATTCGTACAGATGCTTCTCTATCGGATTCATCTCTTACATCTGCTATGCCTTCTACTTTTTTATCAATTCTAATTTCATTCATTTTGGCAACAAAGGCTTGTTTATTTACTTCAAATGGTATTTCTGTGATAATCATTTGCTCTTTGCCTTTATTTTTTTCAAAGGTATATTTACTTCTTACAATGACTTTTCCTCTACCTTTGGTAAATGCATCTATTATTCCCTTTTTCCCAAAGGCAATTCCACCTGTTGGAAAATCTGGTCCTTTTATAATATTCATAATGGTTTCTAAACTAGTATTTGGACTTTCTATTTTCTTGATAGTAGCATCTATTACTTCTCCTAAATTATGGGGAGGGATGTTTGTTGCATATCCAGCACTGATTCCTGTTGCTCCATTTACAAGTAGGTTTGGAAATTTTGCAGGAAGAACGGTTGGTTCTGTTAAGGTATCATCAAAGTTAGGGCTCATCAAAACTGTATTTTTATCTATATCTTTATTTATCAGTTCTTTTGCTATTTTGGAAAGTCTTGCCTCTGTGTAACGCATGGCTGCTGCGCCATCTCCATCCATGGATCCATTGTTTCCCTGCATATCAATTACAGGCGTATTTTGTTTCCACCACTGACTCATACGTACCATAGCATCATAAATAGAAGAGTCTCCATGTGGATGATATTTACCCATGATATCTCCTACGCAACGTGCTGATTTTACATATGGTTTTTCAAAGGTATGTTTTTCTCTATACATTCCATATAAAATTCTTCTTTGTACTGGTTTTAGACCATCTCTTACATCAGGAAGTGCTCTATCTTGAATAATCTCTTTTGAATATTTAGAGAAACGATCTTCCATAATCGCTTCTAATGAAAAATCATATATTTTTTTTAAGATGTCGTTCATTTTACCACCTTTTGTTATTATAACACAAAAAAAAGAAAACCAATAACTTTTTTCTTTTAATACCCAAGTGATTTTATATCTTCTTGTAACATCTTTTTATGTTCTAAAGTAGTAAATCCATATACAATTGTATTATCAATTTTAGAAACAATTGCATATATTTTATTTGTTTCTAAAATATATTTTTGACTGTTTTTCTTTCTTTCTTTTTTTTCTTTGCTATTTTGTTTTTTTTGTTCTTCTAATTTAGATGTAATCATATTATAGGTACTTATACTACTTTCTTCACTATTTAATTTATAAAATTCTATTTCATAGTTACTATGGAGTGCAAGTAAAGCTATGGTTGTGACTTCTATATCGTTTTTATCTGTTACATCTTGGACAACATATCCTTTTTCTTCTACTTTTTTCTTAAACATATCTGGTTCTAGTGCTTCTTTTCTTTTACACCCTACTAAACAAAATAGAATTAAAAAAAGGAACAATATTTTTTTCATGTTATCACCTACTTATTTGTATGATAAGTATATCATGGTTTTTCCTTTTTATAAATCTATCTCTTATCATTATACAAAATTTTACATTTCATTTTTCCTATATATTATAAAAAGAATGCCACATAGGCATCTTTTTTTCCTTTTTTATATTAATCTTCTATCTTACTTTCTTTAAAGCTATCTATTTTTTCATATATATCTGTTTTGTAATATTTATATGTTGTGATAATAATAATAGCGACAGGTAGGGATATAATAATTCCTAATATTCCTCCTAATATTCCTCCTGCAAATACAGCTGAAATAACTACAATAGGATGAATTTGATTTGTTTTTCCATATACCAAAGGATTTATCACATATCCATCTAAGGCAGATAAAACAGCAAAGGCTATTAATGTTCTAAAAAAGAGAGCTGGAGATATAGCAAAGGCTGTAATAGCTGCGATTATATTATTAATAATACCTCCAAAATAAGGAATGAGATTTGCGATAGATGCTAAAACAGCTAGTAATAAAGCACTGGGGTGTCCTATTATATAATAGGCTATTCCATATTCGAAACAACTAATTAAAGCGATTCTAAAGAACCCTGATAAATAGTTTTTCATTTCTTTATCAATTGCTTGAAAGTAACGGAATGTTTTCTTTTTCTTTGTTTTCATGATACGTCTAAAATGTTTTCTTATACTATCCATATCAAATAAAAAATAAACGGAAGCTGAAGCTGCAATAATACCTGTTGATAAAACACTAAAAGAGGTATTTATTATATTGACAGCTCCATCTGATACATATTTTCCTGCTAGTGCAATAATGTCATTAAAGGAATTATTTAGTGTAGATTGTAGTGGTCCTAAATCTAAATCATAATCAAGAGATATCTCTTTTATAAATGTTATGATATTTCCAAATAAGTTACTTAGTTCAGAGGTAAGGATTGGGAAAATAGAAAAAGCTAAAAAGAGGAAAAGTGCGATAATAAGTAAAAGTGTTAAAATATTACTTATCTTTTTTGGTATTTTATGATCTCTTAAAAAAAGGGTAAATGGATATAGTGCATAGGCAACTACAAAACCAATTAAGAAAGGAAAGCATATTTTCCAACCTTTACTTAGAATACTTAACCATAAATTCCCTGTTAAATATATTAAAAATAGTATTAAAAATATTAGTGTAATATTGACTAGTTTGTAGTTTAATTTATTTGTTTTCATTTGGTTTCCCACTTTCTAATAATATAGTAACAGGTCCATCATTGGTGATTTCTACTTTCATGTTTGCACCAAAAATGCCTGTTTCTACATTTATTTTTTGTTGTTTTAACTTTTCATTAAAAAGGTCATACAATTTTACAGCTTCTTCTCCATTTAAGGCTTCTTTATAAGAGGGTCTTCTTCCTTTTCTTGTGTTTGCATATAAGGTAAACTGGGATATACTTAAAATACTTCCTTCTACTTCTAATAGGGATTTATTCATTTTTCCTTTTTCATCATCAAAAATGCGAAGATGAATAATTTTATCTATCATTTCTTCTATATCTTTTTTTTTATCTGTATGGGTAAAAGATACCAATAAAACAAGTCCCTTCTCTATTTGCCCTACTATTTTTTCTTCTACGGATACTTTAGAATTCAAACTTCTTTGCATGACTACTTTCATTATTTTATAATCCTTTCTACTCCTAATATATCTTGCATACTTTCTATTGATCTTATAAAATCTTCTAAACTATCTTTATTTTCTACTAATATTGTTATTTCATACGAACTATCTAATCCTTTTTCTAAACTTATGATACTTTGTACAACAATATTTTGTCCAGATGTTTTAGAAATAATATCTAATAGTAAATTTTCTCTTTTTAAGGCTCTTATCATTATGGTAGAAGCATATTTTTTATCTATAATATCATTCCAAGAAACAGCTATAATTCTCTCCTCTAAGGATGCTATATTGGGACAGATATTCCTATGTACAGATACACCATTTCCTTTTGTGATATATCCTACTATGGCATCTTTAGGAACAGGTTTACAGCAAGAGGCAATATTTACTTTTATTTTATCTATTCCTTCAATTAATATATCATTATGTGCTTCTGTCATGACTACTTTTTTATTTTCTGTCTTTTTTAAAATCTGCTTTTCTTTGGAATCTTCTTCTCCTTCTACTGTATGTAATAGTGTATTTATATTGATTTTTCCTGATCCTATTAGATGAAATACTTCCTCTATAGAAGATAATTTTAATGTTTCTAATATTTTAGAAACATTTTCGTCTTTTAAAAACTCGTTATAATTTATTCTCTGCTTTTTTAATTCTTCTTTTAAGATTTCCATTCCTTGTTTTAGGTTTTCTTCTTTGTCTTGTTTATTAAAAAAGGCTCTTATTTTATTTCGTGCTCCTGTTGTTTTTACTATATTAAGCCATTCTCTTGAAGGTCCTAATGTGTTATTATTTGTATTTATTTTTACAATATCATTATCTTTTAATTCATAGTCCAGTGGTACAATAGCATCGTTTACAATAGCTCCTACCATATGATCTCCTACTTTAGAGTGTACTTTATACGCGAAATCAATTGGTGTAGCTCCTTGAGGAAGTTCAATGGCATCTCCAAGAGGGGTAAATACGTAAACAGAGCTTTTTAAAATATCGTTTTTTACAGAGTTTACGAATTCTTCGGCATCTTTTTCTTCTTGTCTTAATTCCATTAGAGATTTAAAAAATTGCAATTTTTGTTCCATTTCATCTTGTAGATTGGCTTTTACACTTCCTTTTTCTTTGTAAGACCAATGAGAAGCAATTCCTTTTTCTGAAACTTCGTCCATTTCATAGGTACGTATTTGTATTTCATATAGTCTTTCTCCTTCTCCAAAAACAGTTGTATGTAAAGACTGATACATGTTTGTTTTAGGACGAGCAATATAATCTTTAAAACGTTTAGGCATTGGTTTATATTTGGCATGAATGAGTCCTAGGGCTGAGTAACAATCTGCTTCTGTATTTAAAAGAATACGAAGAGCGAGTAAATCATAAATATTTTTTCCTTTACTCATTTTCTTATAAATACTATAAATACTTTTACTTCTTCCTTTTATTTCATGTTTTATTAAAGCACTATCTAAAAGTGTACTTACACTTGTTATCATTTCTAATACGTTTTCATCTCTTTCTTGTTTCGTTTGATTTAGTTTTTCTACAATAGAATAATAAGCATCTGGATTATAGTAACGAAGAGATAGGTCTTCTAATTCACTTTTAATATGACTCATACCAAGACGATCTGCAATAGGTGTTAAAATATCTAATGTTTCTTTTGCTTTGGCTTTCTGTTTTTTAGGTGGATGTACCCAAAGAGAACGCATATTGTGTAGTCTATCTGCTAGTTTAATAATAATAACACGTACATCTTCTGAAAGACCTACTAATATTTTTCTATGATTTGCAATAATGGCTTCGTTTGCTGCTGAAAAATTTAGTTTATTGATTTTAGTTACACCATCTACTAGTGATGTTATTTCTTCTCCAAATAATTCTGTCATTTCTTCTTTGGTAACATCACAATCTTCCAAAACGTCATGCATAAGAGCAGCACATATGGTAGCAGCATCTGCTTTTATACCTGTTAAGATATAAGCAACGTTTAAAGGATGATCAATATAATCTTCTCCTGTTAAACGTTTAACGCCAAAATGCATTTCTTCTGCATATTTGTATGCTTTTTCAATTTGCTTTATATCCTCTTCTTTGTTTAGATATTTTTGTACTTCTTTTTTTAATGTTTCAAATGTTATCATCTTATGTTTTTTTGTCATATAACACACTCCTTAAATAGGGAAAGTGTATAGAATCTATACACTTTTATTTATTTATTCCTTTAATAGAAAGCTCTTCTACTTCTTCTTTTATTTCATACCATTTTTTCTTTGGTTTTTTTCCAACTTTATTTTTCTCTATATCATAGAATATTGCACTTGCGATAAAGATAGAAGAATATACACCTGCGATGAGTCCTATGAAAAGAGCAATATTGAAGTTGATAATTTCATGTGAACCTAGGAATATTAAAGATATTACTGGTATGAGTGTTGTGACTGTTGTAATAATAGAACGTGCTAATGTGCCTCTTAAAGCTTCATTTATGATATCTTTTAATTCTTCTTTTGTTTTTATCATTTTCTTTTCTTTTATGATTTCTCTTGTTCTATCAAAAGTGACAATGGTATCATTGATTGAATATCCTATGATAGATAATATGGCTGCGATAAAGATAGAAGATACTTCTAGTCTAAATAAGCTAAATACAGCAATGATGATAAATATATCATGGAATAGTGCTATGACACCTGCTAATGCGTAAGAAATTTTAAATCTTAGAGAAACATAAAGAATAATTCCAATGAGTGCTAATACAACAGAGATTACTGCATTTTTTACAAGTTCTTCTTTTACAACGTTTGAGATAACTCCTATATCTGTTTTTGCTTTGTATTTCTCGTTAAAGTATTTTTCTGTGCTTGCTATTTTTTCTTTACTTAATGATTCATTGACTTTTATTTGAATGGTATCATCTTTTAAGTATTCAATACTTTGTTCTGTTAGGTTTAATTCTTTTAGATCATTTTCTAAATTTTCTTTTTGTATTTTTGTTTCTGCTCCCAATGTAATACTAGATCCACCTTTGAAATCAATTCCTAATGATAGTCCTTGGCTTACTAGGGAAATGATTCCTATAATTACTAGTAAAATAGTAATAAAATAAAATTTTCCTCTTGTTTTTATGAAATCTATTTTAGTAAATGGGTGTAATGATTTAGGATCTTTGTTATAGCTTCCTTTAACATCTTTGTTTCTTACTCCTATGAAGAAGTTTAATTTTTCATCAAAATATTTTGTATCTACAAAAAGTCTAATAAGCCATCTTGTTAAGGCTACCATAATTATCATCGTAACAAGTGTGCTTATGATTAGCATAGTTGCAAATCCTTTGACACTACTTTCTCCAAACATAAATAAAATAAGGGCTGCTATAATTGTTGTTATATTGGCATCTATAATACTTTTAATGGAATGTTTATTTCCTAATTTTACGGCTTGGTTTAAACTATTTCCTTTAAATAGTTCTTCTTTAATACGGGCAAAACTGATAACGGTTGCATCTACTGCCATACCAATTCCTATTACCATGGCTGCTATTCCTGGAAGGGTTAGTACTCCTCCTACTAACCAAAATACAAATATAGTTACAAAAGAATACATAAGAATGCCTATACTTGCAATAAAGCCTGCAAAACGATACATAATGATCATAAATAATAAAATAAGGGCAATTCCTACCATTCCTGCTATAAATGTTTTATCTAATGAATCTGCTCCAAATGATGCTGCAACTGTTTTTGATGAAATTTCTTTTAATTTAGTAGGAAGGGAACCTGAGTTTATTAAGTCTACTAGGTTTTGTGCTTCTGTTTCTTTAAAGTTTCCTTGAATGATAACATCACTTGCAAATCCTTGTGAAACGGTTGCAGCAGATAAACATCTAGATTCCGCTAAGGTTCCACATTTACTTCCTTCTGTTTTAAAAGAATCTTTCATTGGATCGTAATCTAACCAAATAACAATACGGTTATCTTTTCTTTCACTTATTTCTTTGGTAACAGAATAAAATTCATCTTTATTATGAATAGATAAGGATACAGCTGGAAGATTGTTGTTATCTTTACTTACTCTAGCTGCTCCTGCATTTAATACATCTGCTGTCATTAAAAGATTGTCTTCTGCATCTCTAAAGGTTAAGGATGCGGTTGTAGAAAGTACATTTCTTGCTTCTTCTTTGTCTGTAATTCCTGCTAGTTGTACTCTTATTTTGTTGTCTCCTTCTATTGTAATAGAGGGTTCGCTTACCCCTAATACGTCTATTCTTTTGGCAATTGTTTTATAGGTACTTGTAACCATTTCTTTGGTTACTTTTTTTCCATCTACACTTTCTACTTCGTATAATACTTCAAATCCACCTTGTAAGTCTAATCCGAATTTATAATCTTTTAAAAGAGGAAATAATATTCCTATCATGGCTCCTGTTATACATAAAACAATCAATAAATTTTTAAATACTTTGCTCTTCCTCTTCATATAAATCGTCTCCTTCTAAGTATCTTTGTCTTTTCATATCACGTATTTCTCTTTTTAGATAATCATCGATATATATATCTTCTGTATTTAATACATCGTTTACCATATCAAAAAGAGTAAGTCCTTTACTATTTTTCCATTTGTGTATTTTTAAATAATTCCAAATGTCTTCTTCTTTTATGTAAGAAAAACCATTTCTTCTCATCTCTTCTTTTTTGGTACGAAGCGCTGGAAGTAATCTTTGATATAGTTCTTCTAAAGAATCAAATGTTATGTCCATAAATCCTCCCTAGTAAATATATTCTTACAACTTACATATATATTATATATGAAAATACGTATTTTGGAAAGATAATTTTACAAATTATGTAAATTGAGTAAAGGAGGCACTATGTTTAAGAGCAAATTTATTAGGTCTACTCTTATTTTATTAATAGGTGGTATGGTTACAAAAATTCTCGGCATGTTTATTAAAATTATTATGGCAAGGTCGCTTGGGAAAACAGGTATGGGTCTTTATATGATGATTATGCCTACTTTTACTTTGTTCATTGCTCTTGCACAGCTTGGTCTTCCTGCTTCTATTAGTAAGCTTGTATCAGAAAAAAAATATGATAGCAAAAATCTTATTTTTTCTATTTTGCCTATTGTAATGATTTTTAATGTTTTCCTTTTTTTCTTTCTTTTTGTTTTTGCTAAGTTTATTAGTGTTACACTTCTTCATGATGAAAGGTGCTACTATAGTATTTTATCAATTGGTTTTGTTCTTCCTTTTATCTCTATTTCTAGTATTTTAAGAGGGTATTTTTTTGGAAAAGAAAAGATGTTTCCTCATGTTGTAAGTAATGTAACGGAAGATTTTATAAGGCTTATTCTTATTTTTCTTGGGGTTCCTTTATTTCTTGTATATGGTATTGAGTATGCTGTTGCTTTTGTTATTCTTTCTAATATTGCAAGTGAACTTACTTCTATTTTGATTTTATTTTTCTTTTTACCTAAACGTTTTAAACTCGAAAAAAAAGATTTTATGCCTAAAAAAAAGAATATTCATAATATTCTTCATATTAGTATTCCAACAACAGGCAGTAGGCTTATTGGTAGTATTGGGTATTTTTTTGAACCTATTTTACTTAGTTTTGTTTTATTGCATGTGGGGTATTCTAATGGTTATATTGTGGATGAGTATGGTATTATTAATGGATATGTTATGCCTCTTTTAATGCTTCCTTCTTTTTTTACAATGGCGATTAGTCAAGCACTTATTCCTACTATTTCTTATCATTATACAAGGGGGCATACTGCTTACACAAGAAAAAAAGTAAAGCAAGCTATTTTCTTTTCTCTTCTTATTGGAATTCCTGTTACTATTTTATTTATACTAATTCCTGAGCTTCCTTTACAAATATTATATAAGGATATAGATGGTGCTTTTTATACGAGAGTGCTTGCCCCTATTTGTCTTCTTTATTATATCCAGTCTCCTCTTACTGGAACTTTGCAGGCAATGGGAAAAGCAAAGGAAGCGATGAATGGAACTTTGGGTGGAATGATTTTACGTATTGTTGCTCTTCTTTTCTTCTCTTTTCTGAAAATTGGTATGTGGGGGCTTGTGATTGCTACTTCTATTAATATTATTTATGTAACACTTCATCAATTAAAATATGTAAAAAGGTTTTTAAAATAAAAAAAGGAATACCTAGTTTTGATGCGTTAGGTACTATTCCAAAATAATTTTGTCTAGTGCCGACTTTAAACAGTTGGTACTATTTTTATTAAAGTAACTAAAATCACAATAATAAGATTAAATATTATACTAGTATATAAAAACAAATAAAGAATTATATTAAATATTGAATGATTTAATACCATTTTTTATTTGCAACAAAAAAGATTATTTTTCTGCTAGTACACTTTCATATACTCTTAATAATCCTTTTCCTACATTTTTCATATTTTTACGATGTGCTGTTTTATATCCTTCTTCTGATAAGTCTTTTGTTTTCCCTTTTAATATTTCTTTTATCTTTTTTTCAAATTCATCTATATTTTTAGCTTTAAAACAATTTATACTATCTTTTAACCAAGGATGGAATACAGGGATATCTCTTACTAACAAATTCTGTTTGCTTGCAAGTGCTTCTAAAGCTGGTATTCCTTCTGTTTCTTCTAATGTTGGAAATAAATATAAATTTACACCTGATAAAGCTGATCTTATAATAGCAGGATCTACATAACCTGGGAATTTTAAATTGGGTAAGTTTGTTTTTACTGCTTTTCTTATTTTTCTTGGTGATGCATATAAAGGACTATAGCCAAACCAAATAAATTCATATTCTGGTAATCTTTTTGCCAATTCTACAAAATCCAATATTCCTTTTCTTTCAATATAAAGACCTACACCCATAATAATTTTATCTGTCTTTTTATAATTATACATTTCTCTGAAATTTTCTCCAGCTACTTCATTTTTTTCAAAAAAAGACATTTCTATTCCATTAGAGATTGCTGTTATTGGTTTTTTTATACCATAACCTTGTAATAACTTTTTTGCATAAGGGGTTGGTGTTACAATATGATCTCCTAGCGAATAACATTTAATGATCCACTTTTTAAAAAGTGGGGCCAAAAAATTAGAGCCTATGAAAGAATTTTTAAAATCTTCTTCTGTTGAATGCGCATGGTATACTACTTTTTTCCCTTCTTTCCTCGCTTTTTTAGCTAAATAAAAGGAACGTAAACCATAAAAATTAATATGGATAATATCAAAGTCATCTTTGGGATTTAATGTGTAGGGTATATTTACTTCTTCTAGAGCTTTCATTTGGTGTTTTAATGCTTTCCCTAATCCTGATTTTCCAATTGTTTTTAATCCTTCTGTATATAATAGTACTTTCATAATTTCACCTTTTCATGGTATTATATCATCTTTTTTTGAATGTTACAAATGTAGGCTTACTAAAATAACATCTTCTCCTATTTTTTTTATTTGTTCCCATTTTATTTCTATTTCGCCACTGCTTGTAAACATGGAAACAAAGAATTTACTTTTTTCGACAATTAAACTTTTCATATTCCCATCATTTTCAATTGTAATATCAATTATATTTCCAATCTTTTTTCCATCTATGACATTTACTACATCTTTATTTTGTAATTCTGAAAGTCTCATACAACCACCTATTTAAATATATGTTGTATATAAAAAGAAAGCACAAAAAAAAGTTCCTTGGAACTATTTAAATAAATCTAAACTCCTACATTGTTTTTCTAATGTTAGAAATAAGTTTTTTTCTAAATCATAGAGAGTATTATCATCTATAGTATTGACATAATATCTAATTTTTCCAGCATCACAAATTAATATTTCTTTGAAGATTTTTTATCATCATTTAAGGTTTTTATTGTTATAGCTTTTTGACCTATGTGGTTTAAAGAAAATGTAATAACTGTATCTTCTTTATCTAACTGATTTATAATATCATTTTTTTTATATTATCAAGTCCACTTTTTTCTAATCTTGAAATTTGGGCTTGAGAAATCCCTATTTCAGAGGCAAGTTCCATTTGTGTTCTTCCTACAAAATAACGTTCTACAATAATGTATTTTTCTCTTTCTTTTAAGTGTTCTATTGCTTCTTTTAACATCATTTTATTTTCCATTTTTGCTTGTTCACTTTTCTTATCTTCTAACTGATCTACTAAGTAAATGGTATCTCCCCCATCATTGTAAATAGGTTCATACATACTAATGGTATCTTTTAGGGCATCTAGGGAAGATGCTATATCTATCTCTTTTATATTTAATTTTTCTGATAACATTTTTGTACTAGGTTCATATCCTAGTTTTTTTGTTAATTCTTCTTTTTCTTTTAATATTCTATATGCAGTATCTTTGATACTACGTGCTACTCTTACACTACTATTATCTCTTAAAAATCTTTTTACTTCTCCTAATATCATAGGACAGGCATAGGTAGAGAATTTAACATCAAAGGAAAGATCAAAGTTATCAATAGCTTTGATAAGACCTATACATCCTACTTGAAATAAATCATCCATATTATCTGTTCTATTGTTATATTTTTTTAAAATAGATAAAACGAGTTTTAAATTGCCATTTATTAGTTCTTCTTTTGCTAGTTCATCTCCTTTTTGATATTTTTTAAATAATTCTACCATTTCTTCATTTTTTAAAACTTTAATATTCGCAGTATTCACGTTCACAATTTCTACTTTGTGACGTGCCATAATAATCTCCTTTCTACTTCATAATGGCAAAAAGAGATTCTTTTTATACAAAAAAAGAACTGATTTGAACTGAACCCCAAAAGTTGGACAGTTTATTAATAGTTTCTAATTAGAGGATTGTAATCTGTATTTTACAGGAGACAGTCCTTTTAATTTTACTTTAATTCTATCATAATTATAGTAATTTATA
>CATOOY010000020.1 GCA_951801995.1 uncultured Erysipelotrichaceae bacterium | reverse complement strand
CTCTTGACTAACTATCTAGAGTATAATATTAAAACATCAAAAGGTCTTCCTTTTGATGTTATCTAAAAATTACTCTACTGACATTTTCTCAAAATGATTTTACTGACATTTTCAAGAAAATTTGACATGAAAATACTAGAAGAAATTTGCGTATTTTTTTAAAATATGTTAGTATAAACACCAATTTATAAAAAGGGGAATAACATATGAAAGAAATAGAAGTAAAAATGTGGCATGATTATTATGAAAAAAATAAAAAAAGAATAGCAATTGCACAATTAACAAGTCAATTAGAAAAAGAAAAAAATCAAATAATATATAAAGAGAATATTGAGGCATATGAAAAATGGATAGAAAAAATAGCACAAGTAGTAAGAAATTTAAGTTTACCAAATAATTCAATTAGTTACTCTGCAGTAATTGGAAGAATAATAAAGGAAGGTTGGCTCTCCAAAACCTTAAATTTTGAAAAAGAAAACATAGGAAGAAATTTAGATATAATAGGATACTGTGGGATAGATGTCATAAATGGCTATGGTTGCTGTAGACATACAGAAGATATTTATACACGTATAGCATCCGAATTAAATATACATTATAGCAATTTCAGTTGTTATTCTAGTAGTATACCAGTTTCAATAGAAGAAGGTCTCAAAAACAATACCAATCATATCATAAATCTATTTCAATATGAAGGATCATGGTATGGTTATGATACTTTAAACCAAGTATTTTATGTTTCACAAGATATATTTAGACTAAAATCTTATGTAAGGGAACAAGAAACAAATCCTAAATTACTATTTATGAAAACAGATTATGATATGGTGTATAATAATAAAACATTGGAAGAAGAAGATAAAAAAATAGATATGTTATGGATAGATAGTACCAAAGTACATATTAGTAAAAAAGAATTGCAAGAAATATTAAAAGAAACACATAATAAATATAATAAGAATATTCATATTTTATCCGAATTAATAGCATATACCTTTTATTATAGTGAAAAAATTATTCCAAAACATTTAGAGAAAAAATAGATATTTCACTATACCTCTTTCCAAAAATCGACAAAATATGATATTATTATAATAGAGGTGAGAATATGAGCGAAATAATCCTTATTATGGTAACTTTCTTTATTATAGCGACCATTGCTATTATTTTTGCCTTATATTTTATCCAAAATAAAAAAAATGAGCAGTATAAAAAATTATTAGAAAAGTTGGAAATAGAAAAAAATATAATTGATTCATCCCCAGTCGCACCAGAGCTTAGCAAAGTAAAAGAATTAAAAAGAAACGATAAATTAGACATTCTATATAAAGACTGGTCTGAAAGATTTGACACAATTAAAAATATACAAATTCCTAAAATAACAGATATGCTCTTAGAAGCAGATCACTCCCTATCCAAAATGGACTATAAAGACACTTTATATAGAATAGCAAAACTAGAAATGGAAATTTATAAAGTAAGAACCAACTCTCAATTTTTATTAAATGAAATCAAAGAAATAACAGGAAGTGAAGAAAAAAATAGAACCACCATGACCTCGCTAAAAAGTAGATATCGTGCTTTATATAACCAGTTTTTGGAAATACAAAATGAATGTGGAGATACAAACGAAGCAATCGCTATGCAATTTGAAAATATATCAAAAAGATTTGAAGACTTTGAACGGATCATGGATAACCATGAATATACAGAAGTAAAAGCCTTAGTAAAAGCAATAGAAGAAATGTTAAACCATATGAGTGTTATCATAGAAGAAATGCCTCCCATCATCTTATTAGCAACCAGTCTTCTTCCTAAAAAAATGCAAGAAATAGAAGAAATTTATAATCATATGATAAGTGAAGGATATCCACTGGATTATTTAAATGTAGAATATAATATAGAAGAAGCAAATAAAAAAATAAATGACATACTAGATCGTGCCCAAATATTAAACTTAGAAGATAGTATTTTAGAATTGAAAGTGCTTACTAATTATTTTGATTCCTTATATACAGATTTTGAGAAAGAAAAAAATGCAAGAAAAGAATACGAAGAGGGAAACAAAGTATTTAAAATAAAAATTAAAAAAACCAATAAATTAGTAGAAGATATATTAAAACAAATAGATGAAATCAAATCATTATATGATCTAAGAGAAGAAGATACAAATATTTTATTTAGAATAAAAGAAGACTTAGACCTTTTAAACAAAGACTATAAAGTAATGATTGATCATACAGGAAATATGACCTTTGCTTATACAAAAATAGTAAAAGAAATGGAAGTATTAAATACAAGACTTTCTACAATAGAAGAAAACTTAGATAATTATTTAGATACAATTGGTAGTATGAAAGATGATGAATCAAGAGCAAGACAGCAATTAGGAGAAGTAAGTACAATCTTAAAAGAAGCAAAATTAAAATTAAGAGAATATAATTTACCAGTTATACCCAATTCTTATTACATAGAATTACAAGAAGCAAACGATGCTTTAAAAGAAATTGTAAAAGAATTAGAAAGAAAACCTATTACAATAGAAATATTAAATACGAGAGTAGATACAGCAAGAGATTTAGCACTCAAACTGTTTAGTAGAACCAAAAATATGCTTCGTTTAGCTAAATTTGCAGAAGGAAGTATTGTATATGGAAATAGATATAGAACACTAGAAGATATTGATAAACGTTTATTATTTGCAGAAGATCTTTTCTTTAAAGGAGATTATCAAAAATCATTAGAAATAACTATAAATGCTATCAATAAAGTAGAACCAGGTATTTATCAAAAATTATTAAACATTTATGGAGAAGAAAAAGAAAAATAATCTTATTAAGAAAAAAAGAAACTTTATCTGAAATGATAGAGTTTTCTTTTTCATTATGATAAAATAAAAAACAGATGTTGTAAAATAGAATCAATAATTATAGTAAAAAAGAAAGGAAAACTTATGGAAAAAATAATATTAATTAAATATGGAGAATTAACAACAAAAAAAGCAAATAGAAATATATTTATAAAAACATTAAATGAAAATATTTTAAACTCTCTAAAAAGATATGACGTAAAAATAAAAAAAGATCGTGTAAGAATGTACATAGAAGCTAAAGAAGAAGAACTGGAAGAAATTGTAAAAAAATTAAAGAATGTATTTGGATTGCATGGTATAGTAATATGTTATAAAATCCATAATAATATAGAAGAAATACAAAAAAGTTCCTTAAAAAAAATAAAAGAAGAAATAGGAACAACATTTAAAATAAATACAAAAAGAGCAGATAAAGAATTTCCTATTCCAAGTATGGAAATGAATAATAAAATAGCATCCACTATTTTAAAAGAAACAAATTTAAAAGTAGATGTACATAATCCAGATATTATGCTTCACATCGAAATAAGAAAAGACTTTACTTATATTTATACAAAAGAAGAAAAAGCAGTAGGTGGATATCCAGTAGGAATACAGGGAAAAGGAATGCTTATGCTATCTGGTGGAATTGATAGCCCAGTAGCAGGATATCTTGCACTCAAAAGGGGAATAAAAATAGAATGTTTATACTTTGAATCTCCACCACATACAAGCTTAGAAGCAAAAAATAAAGTATTAGAACTTGCAAAAATAATAGAAAAATTCGGTGGAAATATAAAAGTACATATCGTACCATTTACTAAATTACAAGAAACAATATATAAAGAAGTTCCTCATGAGTATATGATCACCATTATGAGAAGAATGATGTATCGTATCGCTGAAAAATATGCACAAAAAAGAAAATGTAAAATAATAATAAACGGAGAAAGTATAGGACAAGTAGCAAGCCAAACTTTATCTAGCATGAGTGTGATAAATGAAGTTGTAAAAATGCCAGTCATTAGACCTGTTGCTTGTTTTGACAAATTAGAAATTATAGAATTAGCACAAAAAATAGGAACTTATCAAACAAGCATCCTTCCATATGAAGATTGTTGTACTATTTTTGTACCAAAACATCCTGTAATCAATCCTTGCATACAAAAAGCAAAAGAATATGAAAAAGTATTTGATTATGAAACACTAATAGAAGAAACAATAGAAAAAATAGAAACAGTAGATACAGAAGAAAAAGATAAATATAAAGAATATTTATAAAACCAAAAATTACCAAAATAAAATAAGTATGAAAAAACCAAATGTACACATTCTATTAGTGTACAGGAGGTGAAAAAAATGAATAACAATAGTAAATCAACTAGTAGATTAGTTGTTCCAGGAGCTAAACAAGCAATTGAACAAATGAAATATGAAATTGCAACTGAACTTGGTGTTAAAATGGGTCCAGATGCATCTTCAAGAGCTAATGGTTCAGTTGGTGGTGAAATGACTAAAAGATTAGTTCAAATGGCTGAACAACAACTAGGAGGAAGAAATTACCAATCTAAATAATTTAAATAGAATCAGGCAGTAATATACTGTCTTTTTTTAGTAAGTAGGTGTTAGTATGCGTAGAAATAAATTAGCCGTTCCAGGAGCAAGAGAAGCAGTAGATGCATTAAAGTATGAAATAGCAAAAGAATTAGGTGTAAAATTAGGTGCAGATACTACTGCAAGAGAAAATGGCACTGTGGGTGGCGAAATGACGAGAAGACTCGTAAAACTCGGTGAAGAGTATTATCGAAACGTACAAAACAATAAGTAGTAAACTTATAAAAAGGTAATCAGTGGTTACCTTTTTCTTATTATATAATTTATTTAAATTAGTTTTAAATGAACCATTATCCTCTCCAGTATTGTAGTATCCCCTTAAAAAAATTATAAAAAATAATTGAAAAATGATTATCATTTTTTATAAAAATAAAGTAAAAAAATACATTTTTTTTGTAAAAAATAACTTCCAAATTTTAGAAAACAAATGTTCGCAAAAAAGCTTGACTTTATAAAAAAAGTAAGATACAATGATTATGTTAGTGTTAGGAGGACATACATATGGTAAAAGCAAGTAGCGATAAAACTTTAGATGAAGTTTTATCAAATATAGAAAAACAATTTGGAAAAGGGGCTGTTATGAAATTAGGAGATCATGAAAAAAGAAAAATAGATGTGATATCAAGTGGATCCCTTTCACTCGATATAGCACTTGGAATTGGTGGTTTTCCTAAAGGTAGAATTGTAGAAATATTTGGACCTGAATCATCAGGAAAAACAACAATAGCACTGCATGCCATTGCAGAAGCACAAAAATTAGGTGGAAGAGTAGCATTCATAGATGCAGAGCATTCCTTAGATCCAAAATATGCAAATAAATTAGGAGTAAACATAGATGATTTACTACTATCACAGCCAGATAATGGAGAACAAGCATTAGAAATTTGTGAAGCATTAGTAAGAAGTGGTGCAATTAGTGTTGTTGTAATAGATTCAGTAGCTGCACTCGTTCCACAAGCAGAAATAGAAGGAGAAATGGGAGACTCTCATGTAGGCTTACAAGCAAGACTTATGAGTCAAGCACTTCGTAAATTATCAGGTATTATTAATAAAACCAATACAGTAGCTATTTTTATTAACCAATTAAGAGAAAAAGTAGGTGTTATGTTTGGAAATCCAGAAACAACACCAGGTGGAAGAGCCTTGAAATTTTATGCTTCTGTCCGTTTAGACATTCGTCGTAGTGAACAAATCAAACTAGGTGCAGATATTATAGGAAACAAAACAAATATAAAAGTAGTAAAAAACAAAATGGCGCCACCATTTAAAGCTTGCCAAGTAGATATTATGTATGGAGAAGGTGTTTCATTAGAAGGTGAAATAGTCGATCTTGCAAGTGATGCCAAAATCATAGAAAAAAGTGGAGCTTGGTATGCCTATAATGGTGAAAAGTTAGGACAAGGAAAAGAAAATGTAAAAGAGCTTTTAAAACAGAATACAAAATTAAAAGAAGAGATTTTAAAGAAAACAAGAGAATTCTATGGAATTGGTGAGGAAAAAGAAACAAAAGAAAAAAAGGTAACTGCAGAATAAGTTATCTTTTTTTATATAGAAAAACAATAGCTAAAATACCCATTGTTATAAATAAGGAAAAAAGATATAAAATATGTTTTATAAATATCATTTTTATAAGGTAGATTGGAGAAGATATAAATATCAATAAATACATACCACGATTTATACTTGACTTATTGATTTCTAACCATTAAAATAATATTAGAGGTAACATTAAGTTTACTTAAAATAGATAGTGGAGGAAAATATGAATACAATAATATTCTCCATTTTGCTTGTCCTAACTGGACTTTTTACAGGAATTTCCTGTATGTTTATAATTAATTATATAAAAGGGAATACAGCAACAAAAAATGCTGAAAAAATAATTGAAAAAAGTAAAAAAGAAGCAGAAAAAATGAAAAGGGATTTCTTATTAGAAGCAAAAGAAGAAGCTTATAAATTAAAAAAAGAAATAGAAGAACAGATAAAAGAAAAAAAAGAAGAAATGAAAGAATCAGAAGAAAGGTTCTTATTAAGAGAAACTAGCATAGATAGAAGAGATCAAATTCTTCAAAACAGAGAAGAAATGTTAGAAGAAAAAGAAAATAATTTAATTAATAAACAAAAAGAAGTCCAAGATGAAAAAGTAAAAGTGGATGAAATAAAAAAAGAACAAATAGAGATGTTAGAAAAAATAGCAGGTTTTAGTAAAAAAGAAGCCAAAGAACTTGTTATGAAAAAAGTAGAAGAGATGATGAATTTAGAAATAGCTTCTTATATGAAAGATAGAGAAGAAGAAGCAAAACTAGAAGTAGATAGAAAAGCAAAAGCTATGTTAATCTCTTCTATGCAGAAATATGCAGGAGATGTCGCAAGTGATCAAACAGTGACCGTAGTAACCCTGCCAAACGATGACATGAAAGGTCGTATTATTGGAAGAGAAGGAAGAAATATCCGTACAATTGAAGCTGTAACAGGTGTAGATTTAATTATTGATGATACTCCAGAAGCAATTGTCTTATCTAGCTTCGATCCTTACCGAAGGGAAATAGCCCGTGTAACTATAGAGGCACTTATTAAAGATGGAAGAATTCATCCAACTAGAATAGAAGAACTGTATGATAAAAATATGAAAGAAATGAAGGCAGAAGTATTAGAACATGCCAAAGATGCTTTATTTGAACTTGGTATTACCAAAATGGATACAGAATTAATGGAATTAGTAGGTAAACTATATTTTAGAACCAGTTATGGACAAAATGCACTTATGCACTCTATAGAAGTAGCCCATTTAGCTGGACTAATGGCAGCTGAAATAGGAGAAAATGTATCCCTTGCTAAGCGTGCAGGATTACTCCATGATATAGGAAAAGCTGTAGACCACGAAATAGAAGGAAGTCATATTACTATAGGTGCAGATTTAGCTAGAAAATATAAAGAAAATGAAATTGTTATCAATGCAATTGAATCACATCATGGGGATAAAGAAGCAACATCTATTATTTCAGAAATTATTGCTGTCGCAGATACTCTATCTGCATCACGACCAGGAGCTAGAAATGATTCATTAGAAAATTACATCAAAAGATTACAAGATTTAGAAGCAATTGCCAACGATATGGATGGAATTGAAAAATCATTTGCCGTACAAGCAGGAAGAGAACTTCGTATTATCGTAAAACCAGAAGAGATAGATGATATCACAAGTCATAAAGTCGCACGTGATATTAAAAATAAAATTGAAGAAACACTGCAGTACCCTGGTACAATTAAAGTAACAGTCATTCGTGAAACTCGTGCAACAGAAGAAGCAAAATAGCTTCTTTTTTTTTACATTATATTGACATATATTAAAAGAAATATATTTACAAAGTGGAAAATAGAAGATGGAACAATATAAGCGAAAATAAAAGAAAATAAATATTTTACGTAAAATAAAAAATTTGTCAGTCTTTGAAGAATATGACAAAACAAAAAGAAAAAGTAGGACTTCACACAAGTACTACTTTTTGTATAACTATCTATAATAAGGTCCATAATAATAAGGAGGATAATAGTAGTTATTATAAACAGGTCTACCATAACCATATCCTGGATTATAGAAAGCAGGAGCCAAAAGCCCACCAGTAATGCCACCTAAAATAAAGGGACCTAAAAATCCACCAGCAATAAATCTATCATCACCCTGTTTAATAGATTGCTGGAAAGTAGGATTTATAGAAGAACGATTGTAAGCAACTCCCTGTGGAATAGAAGCATTTGGAAAATTCACATTTGAATACATAAAAATCTCCTTTCATAATATATATATGAAAGAAAGTAGAAAGAGTGAGAAACATGGAAGAAAAATTAAGTAAAATTATAGTAGATTATTCTTTAAAAATAAAAGAAAATGATAGAGTATTAATTAGCTATATGAATGATAGTTGTAAAGAATTTGTAAAATTATTAATAAAAGATATTGTCTTAAATAAAGGAATTCCCTTCGTAAAAAGAACAGATCATGATATAAACGCTACATTATTAGAAAATACATTAGATAATAAAATAAAAGAACTACAAAAACATGCCAAAGAAGAAGTCGAAAATTATGATTGTTTTATAAATATTCGTTACAATGAAAATGAATTTGAAGAAAAAAATATACCTAAATTAATAAGAAATAAAATAGGAGAAGCCACTTTAAAAGAAAGAGAAATAAGAACAAATGAAAGAAGATGGGTATTATTAAATTATCCATCTAAATTAGATGCTTATAAAGCTAAAATGCCATATCATGCATTTTATAAATATGCTATGCAAGCAATGACATTCGATTATAGTAAAATGGAAGAACAAATAAAGCCATTAAAAGACTTAATGGAAAAAACAGATAAAGTGAGATTAACAGGTAAAAACACAGATATTACATTTTCTATAAAAGATATTCCAGTTATTCCATGTCTAGGAGAATCCAATATACCAGATGGTGAAATCTTTACAGCACCTATTAAAGATAGTGTAAACGGGACGATTACCTATAATACCCCATCTCCTTATAATGGAAATGTATTTGAACATGTATCTTTAACCTTTAAAAATGGAAAAATAGTAAATGCTACTTGTGATAGTGAAGAAGAAAAATTAATGGATATTTTAAATACAGACGAAGGAAGTAGATATATAGGTGAATTTTCTATTGGATTCAATCCTTATATAAAAGATCCTATAGGAGACATTCTATTTGATGAAAAAATAATAGGAAGCATTCACTTTACACCAGGAGCCGCTTATAAAGATGCTTATAATGGAAATGACTCTAGTGTACACTGGGATATGGTACTCATCCAAAGAGAAGAATATGGTGGAGGAAATATTTACTTTGATGATGTATTAATAAGAGAAAATGGTAAATTTGTAAAAGAAGAATTAAAACATCTAAATGATATACAAAACAAGGAATGATTTGTTTACAGATCATTCTTTTTCATGGTATACTAAAAATATAAAAGTAAGGTGATAGAATGTTTAATTGCGATAATTCCACAGTACTAAAAGTAGTATTACTTGTTAAAGAGATATTAAACTTAATACAAATAATAGGCCCCATCATTTTAATTATTTGGGCTATGATAGATATAGTAAAATTAGTTACCAGTGACATGAGTGAAGAAAAAGAAAAAAAGACAAAAAAACAAATTATCAATCGTTTTCTAGCTGTTATATTAATATTTGTTATTCCTACCATTCTAAATGCTGTAATGACAACAATTGGAAAAGAAAACATCGAATCTACTGCTTGCTGGGTAAATGCCAATGAAAAATACATAGAAAAGAAAAAAGCAGAAGAAGAAAAATTAGAAGAAGAGAAAATAAAAGCAGATAAAGAAGCAAGAGAACTAACAGAAAAGCAAAGAAGAGAACAAGCCCTTAAAGAAAGAAAAGCAATCGCATTTAATAAGCCATCCAAAGGAGATCCAAATGGAGGCGGTATATTAATTATTGCAGGACATGCCTATCAACCAGAATGCCTTACCTGTGGAGATTGTCGTGGAACCACCTCAAGTGGTTATGCAGAAGAATCAGAAACAAGAAGTTTAGCTTTGTCTTTAAAAAAAGCCTTATTAAAAAAAGGAGTCAATGCAGTAATTGCCAATCAAGTACTAGTAGGAGATGAAAACGATGAAAGAATGAATGCTTCCTTTTTGTGTAGTAGAGGAGGAAATGGAAACTATACAAATACATTTAACAAACTAGAAGCAGAAGGATATTGGGATTCATTCGCACATATTATAGAAATTCATTTTAATGCAACATCTAGTCATACTGCATCAGGAACTATGATTATGACAAGTGGAGGACAAACCTCCAATGTATCACCAATAGATAATCAAATATTAAACACAGTATCCTCTTTTACTGGTTCCAATCGTGGTGTTCAAGGATATAGTGGTGGAACCTTAGGAAACTGGAATTTCTTTAAAAACAAAAACAAATCAATTACATACATAGAAGTAGAATTCTATGATAATAAAGAAGCAATGCATAAATATAAAAAAGATCAAGAAAATATGGCAGAAGCCGTAGCAGACAAAATAAAAAGTGCAGGATATTAGGAGGAAACATGAAAAATAAAATAAAAATAGGATTTCTTCTTTTCACTCTTTTTCTAATTACAGGATGTAACCCTGAATATAATCTAGAAATCAAAGATGGAACATTTAAAGAAGATATTACCCTTTTTACAGATTACATAAAATACCAAGACCCAAATGATGTACAAGAAATAGACTTAGAAAAAAATATATATTATGCATATGAAGATGAAAAAGAAGAAAATATGTATAAAAAAGAAATAATCAAAGATGGAAAAAAATATAAAATTATTTTATCCTATACACATGATCCTTCTAAATTTAAAGATGCACTTTCCCTAAAATATTTTAAATATTATGCTTTTATAGATACAGAAGATTATTATTATATAAAATTAGAAGATGGATTAAAATCAGGACTAGAAAATCAATTTTTAAGAAAAGCGACCATTAAAATTACAACAGACAGGAAAGTGATTCAACACAATGCAGATCGTGTAGAAAAAAATACATATATATGGAATATTACAAAAACAAATGCTAAAAATAAAGAACTACGTTTTCAAATATCTAAAAAAGAAAAGCATCAAGAAAAAAAAGAAAATGGAAACGTAATTATTATGGCAGGAATAGCTATTTTTATCATAGCGACACTGATTTTTATATTTTATATAATTGTACAAAAATTATTAGACTATCGTTTTCGTTCATAAAAAATAGGAGATGAAAAAATGGCTGGATTTACAGAATTATTCGATTATTCTGCTAGACAGAATAAAAAAATAGACAAATTATTAAAAGAAATAAAAGAAAAACAAAAACTATATGAAAATGTATCTTTAGAAGAATTTAAAGAATTAACAGAAAAATTAAAAGATCGTTTAAAAAATGGAGAAACATTAGATGATATTTTAGTAGATGCATATGCTATTATCTGTGAAGCATTTAAAAAGTTGCAAAAGAAAAAATATCCAAATGATGAAACAAGAAATGGATATTATGATGAACAAATCAAAACATCTCTTGTACTTTCAAACGGAGATCTAGCACAAATGCTTACAGGAGAAGGAAAAACATATGCCCTTACTCTTTCCGCATATTTAAATGCCCTAAAAGGAGAAGGAATGCATATCATTACAGCAAACGAATATTTAGCCCAAAGAGACTATGAAGACAATAAAGAATTGTTTGAAACAGTAGGATTAACAGCAAGTTTTGTAGGAAATGAAGATACCCATGAACAAAAAAGAAAAGCCTATGCATGTGATATAACTTATGCAACACCTACCACCATAGCGTTTGACTATTTAAGAGACAACATGGTAATACACAAAGAAGATAAAGTTATGAGAGGCCTCTCTTCCTGCATATTAGATGAAGTAGATGCAAGTTTAATAGATGAAGCAAATAATCCTTTCATTATTTCAGAAGCAGATAAAGTTCCAAAAGAATTTTATAAGGATGTAAAAGAAATAATAGAAAAATTAAGAGGAAAAGTAGTAGATGCTAGTCTAGATCAAACATATCAAAATGTAAATGAAATGGAAAAAGACACAGCTTACTTAGATTTTATCGGTTCCAAACAAGACTTCAATATTTTTCTAACCGATGTAGGAATAGAAAGAGTAAACCGTAGATTAAAAGAACTAGGCTATGAAGACCAAATAGAAAAAATAAATGGAAGGGAAGTCATAATAGAACCCCAAAACTATATGGCAAGCTTTATCAAGAATGCTTTAGTAGCAAATTATCTAATGAAAGATAAAAATGATTACTTAGTGCAAGAAAATAAAATAAAAGTTATCAACAAAGAAACAGGTAGAATTGCAGTAGGAAGCTCCTTTGGAAAAGGATTACACCAAGCAATAGAAGCCAAAGAAAATGTAGAAATTTCAGAAGGGAATATCACCTTAAATTCTATAAATCAGCCCAATCTATTTAAATTATACAATCATTTTTCAGGATTGAGTGGAACACTAATTTCTTCCAAAAAAGAATTAAAAGAAATCTACCACAAAGATATCGTTGTAATAAGTCCACGAAAAGGAATGAACCGTATAGATGAAAGAGATGTTGTTTGCCAAACCCAAAAAGAAAAAGATAATGAGATATTAAAAGAAGTACAAAAAGCAAAAGAAAAAGGACAACCTGTATTAATAGGAACAGAATCTATAGAAGAATCAGAACGTGTTTCTAAATTTTTACAGGAAAATAATATCGAAAATCAATTATTAAATGCTAGCAACCCTACAAAAGAGGCAGAAATAATTTCAGAAGCAGGAAAAGTAGGAAAAATTACAGTTACAACCAACATAGCAGGAAGAGGTACAGACATCAAAGTATCAGAAGAAGCTTTAAAAGTAGGTGGCCTTTATATAATTGGATCTAGTCTAAGTGAATCCAAAAGAATAGATGATCAATTAAGAGGAAGAAGTGGAAGACAAGGAAACATAGGAAAATCTAAATTTATTATTTCTTTAGAAGATTCTATCTTTGGAAAACACTATATTCCTTCCAAATTAAAAAAATTAAAAGATTTCTTAAAAACCAAAGCACCAAAAGAACTACAAACAGCAGTACGAAAAATACAACAAAAAATAGAACTAGATAGTTTCATAGCCCATCAAAAAAGAAATGAAATAGAAAGTGTAGATGCATTTTTTAGAGAACATTTTGATGCAGAAAAAGATAAAATAAGAAATGCAGAAAACATAGAATCTATCTTTATATCTTTATTAGATGCAAAATTAAAAGAAGATATCAAAAAAGGAACAATCCTAGATAAATATCAGACATGGTCAGAAGAAAAAAATCCAAAAAAATTAGCCCAAATTATAAAAGAAAAAGTAGAAAGTAAACTAAAAATAGAAAAAGAAAAGTTAGGAGATAAAGTATTTTCTAGCAAATTAAAAGAAAGCATGTTAAATGCAAGTAAAGAAACATGGATAAAATTTATAAACAATGCAGACAATAGGCAAATGCAAGCCCAAATGAATAGTACTTATAAACAAACTGCTATGTCCGATGAATATTTATCAGTTAGTTATAAAGAATGGGAAGAGGAAATGCATCATTTACAATCCCAAATTATTAGAAATGTAACAGAGGATTTTGAAAAGAAAAAAGAAATAGAAAAAGAAGAAGAAGTAAAAACACCTATAAATAAGAAAGAAAAACCAAAAGTACCAGAGAAAAAAGAAGAATCAATAGAAGAAAAGAAAATATTTACCCATGATGAAATTTTAGATAAAGTTGCTATTATGTTATTTTATAAAGATGATCCACAAAAAGTAATAGAAATGGAAAGATTATGGAAAGAAAATAGAAATTCTTTTAGTACTATGGATAAACAATTAGTAGAAAGTTCTATAAAAGTAGGTAAAAAAATATATGTAAAACGATTAAAAGAACAAATCATGCATGCAGAAACAAAAGAAGAAGTAGAAAATTTAGAAAGTAAAATATGTTACGAAATTTTAAAAGAAGAAGAAATACAAATAATAAACTCTCTTTTAGAAGAAGTAAAAAGAAACACAAATAATACAAGTATAAGACCAAACATTTTATAAAGAAAGAATAACAAAAAGAATTCTTCATATCCTTTATTAGGTGATAAAAGTGAAGAATTTTTTTAGTGCACTTGGAGTAATAACACTTCTTACAATAGGGTGTATTTATAAAAATCAAACAGCAACTGTTATGAAAAATATGGATGATATTATGGTTCATATTAAAGAAGAAAGTGAAAAATATGAAGAAAAACCAGTAGAAGCCAAAATCGAAAACAACAAAGTAATACCAGGCATAGCTGGAAGAAAAATAAATATAGAAAAAAGTTATAGAGCTATGAAAAATGTTGGTTATTTTAACGAAAACCTATTAGAATATGAACCTATTTACCCAACATTTGTCCTAAAAGAAAATCTAAACAATTACATTATTAAAGGTAATAAACAAAAAGAAATGGTAAGTTTTATATTTAAAATAGATAAAAATGTATCTTTAGAAAATATAGAAGAATTATTAAATATAGCCAAAGTAAAAAAAGTCTTATTTACTTTTTTCCTTGATGGATATTGGTTTGAAGAGAATAATGATTTTGTTAGCGAAATAGCACGATTAAAACATGATCTTGGAAATTTAAGCTATAATGGAAATTACAAAGATAGTTCTTTTCTTTGGATGAATACAATTATAAAAAAAATTACAAATAGAAAACATAGCTATTGCTATCTTGAAGAAGAAAAGAAAGAATTTTTAGATATATGTGCTTTACACCAAAATTATACCATTCAGCCAAGCCTTATCATAACCAATAATCCTTACATTACTATAAAAGAAAAACTAGAAAAAGGAGATATTGTCACATTTAAAATAACAAATACTCTTATAAAAGAATTACCAAGCATCTTATCTTATATCCAAAACAAAGGAATAAAAGAAGTAACATTACAAGAGTTGCTCGAAGAAACAAAATAAAAGCTATAATAAAGATTAAAGAAAAGTGAATAGTATCACATAAAAAAAAGGTATAAAATAAAGATACTTTTTTTTATGCTATAATAAATTTGGTGAGAAAATGAAAAAAATAGAACTCTTATCCCCAGCAGGAAACAAAGAATCCCTAAAAGCAGCCATCTATGCAGGGTGTGATGCTGTATATCTTGGTGGAAAACATTTTGGAGCAAGAAACTATGCTGAAAACTTTAATTTAGAAGAATTAGAAGAAGCAGTAAATTTAGCCCATCTTTATGGTGTAAAAGTATATATCACAGTAAATACCATAGTTTATGAAGAAGAAGTAACATCTTTCTTAAAATACATAGAAAATTTAGTAAATATACATGTAGATGCCCTTATTATGCAAGATTTAGGAATGATAGATTTAGTAAAACAGACTTATCAAAATATAGAAATACATGCTTCTACCCAAATGAATATCCATTCCTTAGATGGTGTTCATTTCATAGAATCTTTAGGAATCAAAAGAGTAGTATTAGCTCGTGAAACAAATATCAAAGAAATAAAAAAAATAAAAGAAAAAAGTAACATAGAAATAGAAGTATTTGCACATGGAGCCTTATGCATGGGATATTCAGGAGAATGTTTAATGAGCTATTTTGTTGGAAAAAGAAGTGGCAATAGAGGTATGTGTGCAGGAACATGTAGACAGAAATATGAATTAAGAGATATAAATATGAAATATTTAGACAAAGGGTATTTGCTAAGTATGAAAGATTTAAATGTACTAGAAAACCTAGATACACTAATAGAACATGGTATAGATAGTTTAAAAATAGAAGGAAGAATGAAAAAACCATCTTATATCTTTTTTATAACCAGCATCTATAGAAAAGCAATCGATTCTTACTACCAAACAGGAAAAATAAACATAACCAAAGAAGACATCAAAAATATCACCTTATTATATAATCGTATGTTTACCAAAGGATATATATTAAATGAAAAAAGAGAAGAAGTTGTAAATACATATAAACCCAATCATATGGGAATACCCCTTGGAAAAATAGAAAAAGTGGATGAAAAAAGAATATGGATACATTTAGAAGAAGATCTAAATATGCAAGATGGTATTCGTATATTAAACGAAAAAGAAGATCAAGGATTTTTAATTACCCAAATGAAAGAAAATGGTAAAGAAGTAAAATATGCTAAAAAAGGTTTCACAATAGAAATAAAGAAAAGACTTCCTATAAAAAAAGGAGATACCGTTATCAAAACAACAGATGCTAAATTAGAAAAACAAATAGAAGAACAAATCAAACAAAAAACAAGAAGAATAGAAATAAAAGGGAAAATAACTATTCAAGAAAATAAAAAAATAACCTTATCAGTAAAAGACCAAATACATTATATAGAAGTAGAAAGCAAAGAAAAAATAGAAAAAGCAAAAAAAAGAATAACTACCAAAGACGAAGTTTTGAAACAATTAAATAAATTAGGCAATACACCTTATATATGGAACCAATTAGAAATAAAATTAGAAGAAGGATTATTTATACCAAATATACTATTAAATACAATCAGAAGAGAAGCAATAGAAGCAATCAATAAAAAAAGATTAGAAAGACCAAATTTAATAAAAGGAATATATGAAAAAGAAGTACCAAATTTTTCCAAAGAACAAAAAAAAGGAGCATCTTTCTTTTATCCCATTGAAGAAAAAGAAAAACAAAACTATGACTATGTTTATACCATAGATAAAAAGGAAAATACCCTTTACCAGTTACCTAGAATTGTAGAAGATTACCAAAAATATAAAACAGAAAAAGAAGTATTAGTAAGTGAAGTAGGAGCCCTATCTTACTTTCCAAACAAAAATACAGATTTTACCTTTAGAGTTGTCAATTCCTATACACTAGCTTATTTACATAATATAGGAGTAAAAAGAGTAACACTTTCCTATGAATTAAATGAAAAACAAATACAAAATATAATAAACGCATATCAAAAAAGATATAAACAAAATCCCAATGTAGAAGTAATTGTATATGGATATGAAGATGCCATGATCACTAAACATAACTTATTATCTCCATACAATATAAAAGAAGCTTATTTAATAGATAAATATAAAAATAAATATTATATAAAAGAAAATAGAAACTATACCACGATTTACCATTACCAAAAAATGGATGATAAGCCATACGAAAGGTATTATCACTATGGTGTAAACGCTATAAGATTTTTATACATAAAAAAATAAAAAAAGAAATAGACTTTTCTTTTTTTTTGTAATATAATAAATGGCAAATTTATAAGGAGGCCAGACTATGAAAAAAAACTTACCAGCAATATTATTAAGGAGTACTCCTTTTTTACCTTATGCGACATTAAAATTGGAAGTAGACAATGAAGAAAGTAGAAATATTATAGATACAGCTGCCTTTTTCCACAATAATTTTATTTTAGTCGGAACCAAACAAGAAAATGAATTACCATATATAGGAATTATCTCTAAAATAGAAAGAAAAGAAGCTCTTCCGAATGGAAACCATAAAATAGTAATAAAAGGTATAGAAAGAGCACGCATTACAAATTATTTAACCAAACAATCAGAAATATTGGAAACATTAATAGAGAAAATAGAAAATCCATCTATTGAAAAAGAAGAAGAAATAATGCAAAATTTCAAAGAAAGAGTAAAATATTTTACAAGTATCACACCTACCATCAGTAACGATGTAATAGAACCCATAAAACATGCCAAAACATTATCACAAATGGTAGATATAACAGCAAATAAAATTATCAAAGAAATGAATATAAAAAATAAAATCTTACTAGAATTTGATGCTGTAAAAAGAATGAAAGTAGTAGAAAAATATATGGAAGAGTCCATAAAAAAATTGCCACCTTCCTTTATTGAATCCTATAAGAAAGTAGCCCAAATTAAAAGACAAGAAAAAGAGGAAAAAAAGAAAAAAGAAACCAATTATCCAAACAATATTGAAAAAAGATTAGAAATAGAAAAACAAAAATTGAAAGAACTACCAATACCAAGTATCGAAGCCAATATCTGTCAAAATTATATAGAAGTATTATCCAAAATACCATTTGGAATATATAGTGAAGACAACTTAGAACTTATTAAAGTAAAAGAAAAACTAGATCAAACACATTTTGCTTTAGAAAGTGTAAAAAAACGTATTGTAGAATTTTTAGCTGTCAAACAAAAAAATCCAAATATTAAAAGTCCTATCCTTTGTTTAATAGGACCACCAGGTGTAGGGAAGACCACACTTGCCTTTTCTATAGCCAAAGCCTTAAATCGTAAATTTGTAAAAATGTCTGTAGGTGGAGTAAGTGATGAAAGTGAGTTTATTGGACATAGAAGAAGTTATATAGGAGCAAGACCTGGAAAAATAATCACATCTTTAGAAAAAGCAAAAACGATGAACCCTGTTTTTCTAATAGATGAAATTGACAAAATGGTTCAAAATGGTCAGGGAGATCCAAAAAGTACCTTATTAGAAATATTGGATCCTGTACAAAATAGATATTTTGTGGATCATTATATTGAAGAAGAAATAGATTTAAGTAGTGTCCTTTTTATTACCACTGCCAATAAAGAAGAAGATATAAAAGAAGAATTAAAAGATCGTTTAGAAATAATTTATATAAAAGAATATTCCTTAGAAGAAAAAAGAGTAATAGCAGAAAACTATTTAATCCCATATCTTTTAAAAGAATATAAATTAGAAGAAGAAACAGTTATTTTTGAAAAAGATGCATTAATATCTATTATAGATACCTATACAAAAGAAGCAGGTATCCGAGATTTAGAAAGAAAATTATCAGGTATTATTCGTAAAATTATTACAGAAAGTTCATTAGAAAAAAAGCCAGTCACGCAAGTAATAATTCATAAAAAAGATTTAGTCAGTTATTTAGAAGAACCACCTTATCCAATATATAAATTAAAAGATAGAAAAGAAATAGGAATAGTAAATTTGCTAGCTTATACCTCTTATGGAGGAGAATATGTAAAAGCAGAAGCATGTACTTATAAGGGAAGTGGGAACTTACAAATAACAGGAACAATTGGAAACAAAATGAAAGAAAGTATTCAAATTGCTCTTTCTTATCTAAAAGCAAATACTCGTGTTTTCAAAATAGAAGGAAAAATATTTGAAAATATAGATATTCATGTTCATGTTCCTTATCTAGAAAAAACCAAAGATGGACCATCAGCAGGAATTGCTTTCACAACAGTACTATTATCCACTATAACCAATTTAAAAATAAGCAATTTAATGGCTATGACAGGAGAAATGACACTAACTGGAAAAATAATAGGAGTAGGAAAAATAATAGAAAAAGTAACAAATGGTTATAAAAATGGAATTCATACCTTTATTCTCCCACAAGAAAATAAAGAAGAAGCAAAAAAAATACCAAAAGAAATACAGAAAAGAATAAAAATTTACTATGTAAATCATTATGAAGAAGTTTATAAAATTTTAAAAGAACAAAGTGAATAATTCGCTTTGTTTTTTCATATAGTCTAAGTAGAAGGAGGAAATATATGCAAAAAACAATTCCGTTTAAAAAAGAAATGCCATTTAAAAGTGAGGTTTCAGAAATCACGAGTATTTCATTAGAACATACACTGCATAAAGAAAAAGAAAATCTAGTAACAGGTATTTTTACCATAAGTGGAGATTACAAAGTTATAGATACAAGTAATATCATTGACCATTTTTCATTTGAAATACCATTTGATATTCATATAGATGATAAATATGATTTAGAAAAAGCCAATGTAGATATAGATGATTTTTATTATGAAATTATCAATAATAAATCTCTTATGATAAATATAGATGTATTGTTAGATAAAATAGAAGAAAAAGAAATAAGAATAAGCAAAGAAAAAGCGATA
>CATOOY010000019.1 GCA_951801995.1 uncultured Erysipelotrichaceae bacterium | reverse complement strand
CTAAACTATGAACTCCTCCATCAGTTCGACCTGAAGCAATTAAGTCTATTTCTTCTCCTGTAATTTCTCCAATTGCTTTTTCTATTTCACCTTGAATATTTAATTTATTAGGCTGTTTTTGCCAACCGTTAAACTCTTTACCATCATATTCTATAGTTAATTTTATGTTTCTCATACTTACTCTCCGTTTACTTCTACCATTTTATATTTTATTTTTTAATTTTTATTTCAAATATTGGTACAGCCTTGTTACAGCCTTGCGAATTTATTTTATTGTTCCAATTAAATTCATCTTGTATCCCACACCTATATATCTTATACGAATATCTTTTGAATATATGTAACAATATTCTATCTAATATATTTAATCCCATATTGAACCTCCTTATGAATTTAGATTGGAGATATCTCTTTATAATATTATACCATATTATGTAGTTTAAAATAACTATACTGCGTGTTAGGTATTGATATAGATATTCCTTATCATAAGCAGATTTCAAGGTTCGACATTTTTCTACTTTTTTCTACTTTAAATCATTTATTAAATCTTCCATATAATTAGATGCATCTTTTGTTTTTATTTCTGCTTTTGTTTTCTCTATGTAATTTATGGCCTCTTGGTACTTTTCATCTTCTATAAGTTTATTTATATTATCTAATGAATCAATAATATTTTTGCTCATACAATAACACCTCTTTTGTTTTTATTGTTGATGTTATTATATCATTTTGTACCTATTTTGTAAATTAGGTATCATATATTAAACTGAAATGTATGGTAGTTAAAATAAATCATACTTTGTTTTACAATATCTATAACGAAGGTGAGGTGAGAAAATGATATATGTACGAGTAAATGAAATTTTAAAAGAAAAAAAGAAAACGAAGTATTGGTTTATTAAAAATATGGAAGGAGGCTACCAATCATTATCTCATTTAATGGATAACATTACTACTGGAATAAAATTTGAAACACTAGAAAAAATGTGCATAGTTTTAGATTGTGAACCTGGAGATATTATTGTTAGAAAAAAATCCATTAGAAAGAAGGTTAATAAAAATGAGTAAACTCTTAAAGCAATATGAGGAACTAAAGAAAAAAGATTCTAAAAAAATATATATTTTTAAAGTTGGTATTTTTTATAATATATTAAACGAAGATGCAAGACTAGTTTCAAAAGAAATTGGCCTAAAACTAACCGACTTAAGTCCTGAAATAATTAAATGTGGTTTTCCTGTCGCTACACTTGAAAAATACACAAATCTATTAACAGAACATAAGATAAAATTTGAAGTTGTATCTAATCAAACATCTTCTAATCAACATACTTCTTATGAGCAAATTATTAAGAAAATACAAAATATTAACTTAGATAATACAACTTGCAAAGAAGCATTTGATATATTATATACTATACAACAAAATTTGAAAAATATACAATAAGGGAGATAAAATCTCCCTTTTATATTATTGAACATCTGATTTATATACCCAAGACATAATTTCTTGTAATAGTACACCATCAGGATGTGTGTTTCCACTTCCTACTTGCATTATTGTATAAGTCTTTCCTTTTATATATGAAGGAATTGTTTGTCCTGTGCAATATTTAGAAGCAGATGTTTTTAATGTGACTTTTTGGCCTTTTGAGAAACTTGTTGATGCTGCAGGTGTAACAGTATTTATTGATCCTACTTTTTGTGCATAATCTAAACAGATCCATCCAGCACCTGATTTTAATTTACCCCAATTTTCTTGCGTTTCAACTATTGTATATGTTCCCTTATCTCTAATGCAACCTACTATTGAATTATTTGTTCCTGCACCACTTCTAATATTTAAAGCATCTGTCGTTACCTTTACTAAATATGAATTACTTGTATTTTGTGTTGGTGTTACAGGTGTTGTATTTCCATCTAGTTTTTCATTAACTTCTTTTACTAATTGTGGGAATCTATCTTGTAAGTATTTTCCTGGACAGCTTGTATTTGCGAACATATTATGTCTTGTTAAACTTCCGTTTTTTGTACCATCATATATAAGTCTAAAATTATATCTTTTACATATATCTACACATAAATTCACAAGTGAGTCCCAAGCTGCAGCAGATACTGGCCACTCTCCACCTGTAGAACTATTAGAAACTTCAATTGTAATTGCTTGACAGTCATTTACACTATTACTTGATGTCCACGCTCTATTTTCTTCTCCAACATAGCAAGCTATTTTTCCATCATTGCCAATACCATAATTAGAACTTGCTTGCCTTCCTTTTGCTTGGAATATTCTACCACATTGTTCTGCAGATAAAACACCAGCCATATGATGAGGTGTTATTTTGCAAACTTTATATCCTTTTCTTCCTTGTGTGT
The DNA here is from genome assembly GCA_951801995.1 of uncultured Erysipelotrichaceae bacterium. Classification (GTDB taxonomy): domain Bacteria; phylum Bacillota_I; class Bacilli_A; order RF39; family UBA660; genus RUG12867. The sequence goes on along the minus strand of CATOOY010000019.1, from coordinate 18,261 downwards.
AATTACTTGAATTTGCTTCTACTACTACATTTGTTAATCCTGATTTAATCATTTTCATTTTCCTCCTTTCCATTTGTTAATTCTTGTTTCATTTCTTCAGTTAATTCGATTTCTTCTTCCATAAAAAATCATCCTTTCTTTATAAAATTAAAAACAGGAAGATTTTTGATTTTTCTTCCTGTTTTATATAAATACCAGAAATTTATCCTGGTATTGAAAAAGAAACGGCTTGCGAGGTTGCGTTTTAAGCCGTTTTTATTCTTGTGTGGTATCATTTGTTGTCTTACTTTCGCTCTTTTTAGTAAAAAAGTATGTAATAACTGATGCTGTTACTGAACTAAAAAGTGTAAATACAATTTGAAACATATCCCAATTTCCTTTAATAGCCATTATAATAATTAGTGCCACTAAAGTTAATATTACTGCTACTGTTACAAAACTTTTAAGATCATTCCACGCTTGTTTCATAATAACTCCTTTCTATTGGATTCCTATTCCACTTTTCAATAGTGCAATTCCTATTCCAATCACGCCAGTTATAACTGCAGCTACTACAGTTCTTGTAATCCATTTTATTCTTTCGTTTATTTCTGTAATTTCTTCTGTATTTTCTTTACTTCGTGTATTTGCTTCATAAGCTACAGATTTTAATTCTTTGTATCCATCTAGTTTACTTTCTATTACGGCCAGTCTTGTTAATACTTCTGTTTCAAATCCCTGTTCCATAGGCTTATCTCCTTTCTTTGTGTTTTGATACAAAAAAATAACGCCTTATAATTAAGCGTTTATTTCATACTTTTCTTCAGTTATTTCTTTGTATTCTTCTTCTGTTATCCATTTACCAACAGCATTATATACCCTGGTTTTATTCCACATCCCATTATCATAATATTTTTTTACTTTTTCAAAATTTTTACTATGTTCTTTCATACTATACCTCCTCTAAGTCAATATCTGTCATCATTGCTAAATACTCTATGTCGCTTTGCATTTTTATTTCTTTTAATTCAGCTGCAGATAATTCCCTTAAGATAAAATAATATCCATCTTCATAGTGAACTATTTGTACTAATTCCATATGTTCATATTCTTTTTTTATTTCTTGGCCATCTTCTGATCCTTCTATTGTAACTTTAGATAATTTTCCTTTGAAATCATCTTCAGTAAGTTTTGCTTCTGATATATAGTTGTTTCCATTTAGTCTAAGGTTTTCAATTTTCGTTCCATCAGATAGCGTAATTTTCCATAACCTTGATTTTTCCATCTTACCCTCCTATTAAATAAATCATAATATAATTGAGACATATTTTCTATTTGTTTCATTGACATATTTTTATAATTTGCTGTCATCCAACTTTTAAATATATTCTCAATTTCTTCATATTTTAGTCTATTATTATTAAGTAATCTTTTATATGCTTTCAGTTTCCTTCGTTCTCTAGTAATTGCTTTTGGATGTATTTTTCTAACTATTCGACCTGTTTCCGTTAATTTATATTGTAATTGTAAGATCCTAAATGGTTGAGATAATTTGCATAGATGTGTTTTTTTAGGATTAATTATCAAGCCTAGTTCATCTGCAATTTGTTGTATTTCTTTTAGTAATTGTTTTAAGAAATTTTTATCTTTATGAATTATATACAAATCATCTGTATATCTTCCATAATATTTGCATCCTTTTACTATTTTTATGTAATTGTCAATTTTTGTCGGATAAGAAATACCAATATTTTGTGATGGCTGACTTCCTATGTCTACTCCTCTTCCATTTTTATTATCTATATTAAATATATCAAATATATTTTTTAAAATCCATAATGCAAATTTTGCTTCTCTTGGATCTACATCTTTTAAAAATGATTGCATAGTTTCTAAACATAAATTATGAGGGATACTCGCATAATATCCACTAAAATCTATTAATAGTACATATCCCTCATTATTTTTATATTTTCTATAATATTGATGTAAATGTACTTCTAATCTTTTTCTATGAAATGCCACACCTTTTCCTGTTTGACTAGCACTATTATCATATATAAAGTAAGGAGAAATAGCTGGACTTAAAATTTCATCACAAAGTAAATGATTTATTGTTTTATCAATCATTCCATTTGTTGTTATATTTCTTATTTTGCCTCTTTCTTTTATAACAAACTTTTTTCCTTTTGTTGGCCTATATTTCAATTCTTTTAAATCTTTTACAAGCATTGCTGTTTCTAATAAATGATTTATTTCAAAAAGTTGTGTTTGATATTTAAAAGGTGCACTTTTTATTGCCTTTGTTCCAGCTTCATATATTTTATTAGCATCATAAAAAATATTCATAAAAAATCACTTTAATAGTATTACTGGACTTATCCAAATACATAATGATTAGCATTTATCAATTTTTACAAATTGAAGGGACAATCTTTCCTTTCCTTTCCCATTACCATACTGTGGAAACTTAGTCCATAAAAATTTTGTATGGGTGTGAAATCAGGACGCACGCCGTTAGCGTTCGAAGCGTTGTTATTGTTCGCATTACCGTTGTTGTTCACATTAGCGAAGTTCGAAGAAGAAACCACATATAAAGATTACCCACTAACTATTTTTTAATATTTTTTAAAAATCTATTGTCGGTTTGTCGAAGTGATTTTATCATATTAAATTCTTTTTGAATTTCTAATACTAAATTCATATACTTATTAAGATCTGCATATAAACATTCTCCTGCATATTGTAATTCATCTTGTAAAGCATTACAACACGCCATTGCTCTATCCATTTCCAATCTTCGTTCTTCAAATTCAGACATATATGTTGGAAATATTGTATTTGCAATTCTTAAATGTCTACTTATACCTGTTGCAAGTTCTATAACATTATCTGTTAGCCTATTGATTTGACTACGATAAAATTTATACATATTGTCTTTGACTCTTTTTTGTTCTTCTTCTGGTAATTCTTTTATTCTATTATTTATTTTATCTTCTATTTTAGAAAATGTTATATAAAAATTATTTTCTGCTAAATTTGTTACTGCTTGTCTTATCATATATGCATTATGAATTGTTTGTAATTTTGATTCACTTCTTTCACTCTTTTTTATATCCGACATAACCTAATAATACTATTTCTCCTTTACACTTAATTATTCGCAAAAGATTATATCATTTTTTTTATATTAGATTAACTCTACTAAACAATCACTATATTATAAGACAGGGCATAAAGCCCTGTCAGATGTCCGATTAGTAGATTAGGAAAGCAGGACGCACGCCGGAAGCGTTCGAAGCGCCGGTAAGGGTCGCAAGACCGTTGAGGGTCACAATAGCGAAGGTCGAAGAAGAAACCACATCTCTTAGCCAATACCAATATCTCGCATTGTTGTCATCTCTCGCTATTATTTTACTTGGATCTAATCTGAATAATGATAATTGTGACTTATCAATTCCAGTTTCATATCCACTTGACCCCCATACATCGTGACCATAAACCATACTTTCATTCATAAGTTCTATTGTAGAATCATACCACGCCCATCCTGTTGATTTACCATCTCCAACTGCATTTGTTAATAATTCTTTGTGACTTAAAATATGATTTGAAGTAAAATCATTTTGAATTACAGTTTTAAATGGTGCTAAATAATTTGTGTACATTTTACTGCCAAAATAACCTCCAGTTGTAATATTGGTATCATTCATTTTTGCTGTTCCCATTATTCTTTCAGGAATCATTAAAATATGTTGTTTTGTGCATTCAGTATCTCCACAATATAATCTATAATTAATATCTGCAACTAAATATTTCTTCTTACTTACTTTTCCTATAATATAGTCCCCAATAAATATATCATCAAAAGTTCCTGCAGCAATTTGTTTTGACAAAGTGCCATTATAAAACAGGTCTGTTATATCTTTTCCTCTATAAATTGAATTATGTGCTCCTGCATTTGGTGCAACAACTATTGATTTTAAATTAGCAAATTTTGCATCATAATCATCTATAAGTTCTTGTGCTTTTTCATTCAACTCTTGTTCATTTACATATACTGTGCTTGGATCTACTGTAATTGTAACATTATTTGCATTATCTACAGTAATTATCATATCGTAATAATGCTCTTTTTTCTCTGTTATAGAATTGTTTATATATTCTGCTTCTTCTCCATAATTTATATATGCAAATAATACTTCCTGATTTGTATCAGGATCAATGGCATATAAACCTAATTCTTTTAGCCAAAATCCTTGTTCAGCATCTGTATTTTTAAATAAACCTCTAACAGTAACTTGTGTATCAGTTTCTCTGTTTACTTTAGTTATGTCAAAATTCAATTCAGGGTTTACTAATCCTGTTAATGCCTTTATAGTTTCTACACCAGGATCTGCAATATTTCCACTACCTATTGAAAAATGTGAAAATTCTAATATTTTTGATTGTAGTGTTTTAGCTGCTAATATTGCTCCTTGTGTAGTTATATAAGTTGTACCATAAGCCATTTATTATCCCTCCTCTATTAATTCTATATATTTTCTATTTACAAGCAAAATTCCTACATTATAATTTGTAGGAACTTTGTGTTTTTGTTCTATTGTGTCTGTGTTTATAGGTAATTCCACATAATTTCTACGAATAAGAGTTGTACCAAAATTATATGGTAAATTTAATATAATGTTCATTTCTTCAAAATATTGATTTGTATCATATAATATTTTTTCTAGTACATTCGCTTGTTCGTAATTTAATGTATTATTATAAATTATTGTTTCAGTAGTTAATGCATAGCAAAAATCTTTTAATGTCTTTATATTGTTTCTTATTCTATCTATATGTGTTCTTGTTGGATAATCTCTCATATTCCAATTAGTTTTTATTACTAAATTTCTAGAGAAACCATATTTTTTCAAAATGTTCATTAAATATTCGCACCAGGATTCCACTCTATTTAAATCCGTAAAGTTATAACTTCCTTTTAAATGTGTGCTACTTCCTGGATTATTTAATGCTGTTTCAACATCACTTGCTGATCTATCATATATTAAATCATCCATTGCTTACCTCCTCTCGAACATAAACATTTCTTACTAGCATTGATGCATATTCCTCTTTTAATTTTACTTGCCTTAATACTGTCAATAATCTTACTCTTGCATTTATTTCTGCACTTGCCAAAAATCCACCAGTTAAGTCTATATCTAATTTTTTAATATGGCCTACCAACTGTCTGCTAAAATCATTGCTTTCTATTGCTACATCTTCTGTTAAACTTTCGCCTTTTAAAATAAAATCAAATTCAGTTTTATATGTTTTTTGGTAGTAATCTAATACTTTTTTAGCAATTGTTTGTGCATTACTTTTATTAATAAAATATGCTGATTCTATATTTAGAGTATTTAATTTGCTGTCTGTTCCTATATCTTCAACTTTTGCTGATATTTCTTGTGTATTATCTATATATTTACGACCAGTAACAATTATTTCTTTTTCAGCTGTACAATTTATAATTGCATAATTACAATTAGATTCTTTTATAGTTCCTGCTGCACACGACAAATCATATACTGGTTTATCAAATAAGATCCTATTATCGCCTTTATCCAATACTCCCTTAAATACTTCTTCTACATCAGATCCTTTTATATAATTATGTGCAGTTACAGCAACTTCTGTAACAATTTCATTTTGTTCTACTTTCTTTGTGCCTTGGAATATATTTGTCTGTTCAATAGTATTGTTATCTTCCTTATCTACAATTGTATATATTTTAATTTTGTCACTTCTGCTACAATCTGCAATTGCACCAACAGCAAATACAAGTTGTTGTAATGCTTGTCTATGTGTACATATAGGAATATAGCCTGTCATCATTATATTTTTTAGATTTTCTTGTATTTCGTAATTTTCTTCAGCTACATTTGCTGAATCCATTACAGCTTTTATCATATTTTTAAAAGGTATGTTAACATACATACCACCATAAAAGGTTGTTTTATCTATTATTCCTATTAGATCTATTGCATCAAATTCCATAATTTTGTTATCTGCATTCTTCCAAGTATCAAGGTAAAATGTACCCATATTTATTTCTTTTCCTTCTTTTAATAGAAGTTCTTTAACTTTAAATGCTTGTCTTTGCTGTAATAGACTATAAAACCCTGTTGGATTTATAATATTAAATTCGTCATCTTCAGAGTAAACTTTAAATCCTAAAGTATTTATGCTAACCTCTGAACTTAACAAATCCATCTCTTCTAAAATGTTTGCACTTATTAAATTATCGCCTTCAAAAGTTTTGTTTGCTCCATACAATATCTGATACAACTTAATATATCTGTATGGATTATTTGTACCACAAAATATAATAACTATTTTTTGGTAGTTTTCAACAATATTATTACAAACATATTGGTAATCATCAGGATAAAAGTCTGAATCGTTGATTAGCTGATTATCTTTATCATAATAGGTTATATTTAAATGACTACAATAATCTCCTGCTTTACTAAATAAAAATGTTAAACCTAAACTACTATGTGGTTCAGTAAAATTTATTGTTAATACAGGAGGTTTTTCAAATATTCCAGCATCATTACTCATACTGCTTGACCATAAACACATATTGTCTAGATTTTCAGGCATTAATTCAAATGTTCCATCTAATGCAAATTGATTTCTTTCCAATGTAGCATATTTTGTTTCTTCAATATCATCTTGTTTTAGATCTTCTAAATCAACAAAGTCTTGTTTATCTGTAATGCTTAACTGACTGTCTGATTTTGCTGTAACATCAATAAATCCAAATTCTATTTGCGTTTTTGTTTTCATAATCATCAACTCCTTGCTGGCCTTTTAGCCGTGAAGTTTACAGTCATATCTTTCCTATATGCCTTGTTATTTTTAAAATCGTAAATTACTCTCGAAACATTATTAAAATAGGCCTTAAATTCAAGATTAGCAATTTTGACTGTATGAAACTCCTCAGGTTCTGTAAGTTTATTCCATAATCTTTCATACTCATCATAATTGCTATCAGTTTGAGGTTCAAATTTAATGTCAGAAAAATTAAAATATACACCTATTAGTTCTCTTTTTAAGTCTCCATCATCTGTTCTATTTGCATATTTATCTAAAAAGTCTGCTGCTTCTTTAATATTTGCATATACACCAATATTGAATTGTATTCCATCAAGTAATATAAAATCGTACTTCTCTGCCATTATGTTGCACCTCCTATAATTAATTTATTACCTTTTCTTTTGCTTTCTCTATCTAGTTCAGGTTTTAATACTCTTATTAATTGTGACATTGTACCATTAAAGTTAAGTGTTATATTTTGTGCTTGAGTATTGTTGTTTGTATTATTATTGTTTTGATCTTGGAACATTTTTAAAGCTGTCAAAATCATATCTAACATTTTATCTTCAGGTGCAACAACTTCGCCTTGATTTTTGTTATCACCAATAACTGCTAATTGAGGTGTATTTGCTTTAACATAACCACCTTGTGCCAATCTTGGTAGATTCAATTGATTTAATTTTCCTATACTAACACCAGGAATATTATTAATCAAATCAATTGCACCATTTATCATATTTACGAATTTATTTACTACACCCTCTATCATTCCAAGCACGCCATTTATTCCACTTTTTACTGCTCCACTTATTGCATCCCCTATTTTTGTACCTAATGCACTAAATGTATTTTTGATGTTATTCCATATACCACTAAAGAAACTTCCAATATTTCTAAATATACCTATAATTCTGTTATAAGCTGTTTGGAAGTTATTTATTATTCCATTTTTAATACTATTTACTGCATTACTAATACTATTTTTAATTCCATTCCATATATTTGAAACTGTATTTTTTATTGCATTGAATATATTTGAAATAACAGTTTTTATTGCATTAAATACAGTAGTAATAATTCCTTTTATAACATTTATTACTGTTTCTATTATTCCTTTAATTGCATTCCATACAGTAGAAACAACACCTTTAATTGCATTCCAAATTCCTGTGAAAAATGTTTTTATTCCTTCCCAGGCTTTATTCCAGTCTCCTGTGAAAATACCAACAATAAAATCTATTAAACCTTTAAATGTTTGTATAATTCCACCTATTGTATCTGTAATAGCACCAAATACATTACAAATTGTGTTCCATAATGCTTCAAATATTGGAACTAATACAGGAAGAATATTTTGTATAATCCAATCAATAACTGGTTTTAGTATATTATTCCATAATGCTGTTACTGCATCTGCTATACTTCCAATTAATCCTGCAACATTATCTACGAAAGGTTTTAAATGTGTATTCCATAATTCATTAAATTTTGTTGCTAATCTCTCTAACATAGGTGCAACATAAGTATTATATGCATCTAGGAATTTTCCAAAAGTATCACTTATTCCTGTTTTCAATGATTCCATTAAAGGATGTATATGTTGATCATAAACCTCATTCCATTTATCTCCAACATAAGTCATTGCTTGTGCTAATGTAGAAGTAAAACTTTCTATTGGTTTCATTACATTTTCAATAGTAGTTTTTATTTTTTCTGCATTATCTATAATTGGTTGGAATAGTATTGCTTTTAAATCAAGTACAAACTTTCCACATAATTCTTGAATACTCATAAATGGATTAGCAAAAATCGCAATTATATTTGCACCAATTTGTTTTGCAGTATCACTTTTGAATACATCTGATATTTCTCCTAATGCTTGAAATAAATTACCTGTTAAAGTTAAATCTTTACTTGAAATATCAAACATTTTACATATATGACTTTTTATTCTTTCAACATTTTGTGATAAATATTTATCTATGCTTCCTACTAATCCTTCAGCAAGATTTATTCCTATTCTTGCTACTGAACCTGTAACCTGTCCAAGTGTAAATAACAAAGTTTTTACCCAGTTTTCTGCTGCACCTAATACTTTTGGATCTGTCCAAATATTGATTATTGTATCTTTTATTCCTTTTAAGTGTCCTATTATTCCATCAAAGTTTGTGTCTCCAAAACTAATGTCAAAACCACTTTTAAATATGCCTGCTAATTCTTTTACTCTAGCAATTAGGCCATCAAATGCTGATGTATCTTCAGTAATTGTGCTTGATACATCTAATGTATCTTTTATACCTGCAGAACTGCCTCCTGCTCCACCACCAGATCCACTTGAAGCATTTGTATCTTTTTGTAGTACATTTAAGTTATCGAACGATGCTAAATTATTTGATGCTTTTTTAGCATCCTTTCCTGCTTTCTTTGCACTATCTCCAACACCTGAAATTGCATCAGATGCATCACCTGCTTGTGTTGCTAAATCTCCCATTCCACTTGATACAGTTTCTACACTATCTGCTTTCAATCCAAACAATGCAAGTAATCCTGAAAGTGCTGTAAATAATCTTGTAACTACATTTACTGCACCAGTAACAATTGGAATAAATAATTTTGCTATTGGTTGTATTACATTTCCTATTGCTGTTTTCATAGTTGTAAATGCTTGTGATAATTGTGCTACTTTTCCTGAATAAGTATTTGCATAAATCGCAGCATCATTACTTTGGAATTTTGTTTCTTCTAAAATTCCATTTACTTCTGCTTGTATTTTTTCTTGTTGTGTAAGATTATTAGTTGTCTTTCCTATTGATTTTGCGTAATCTTCCCACATCTTGGCCACATTTTTTGTAACACCTGCATTATCAACTAATATACTATTTTCATTTTTTAAACCTTCAGATGCAGTTTGTACTGCTTCTCCAAGACTATATGTACTTTGTCTACCAAATGTCGCACTATTTTTTAATGCAATCATAGTTTTTTGTATTTGATCTGAATTATATCCTCTCGCTGCTAAATTTTTATATGCTGTTACAGCATTATTCAAAGGAACTAAACCATCTGATATATAATCATTTATAAATTGTTTTGCTTTATCAAAACTTTTTCCTTGTCCAGTTAATATTGAATTTAAACCTATCCAAGCATTAGAAGTTTCAGTTGCAACATTTAAGCATTCCTTTCCCCATTTTACAACTGCAGCAACAGAAAAAGCTGCGAGTGCAGCCTTGCCTATTTTAGATAATGATGATGAGATTTTAGTGGAAGCCGTATTTGCTTGTGCATCAATATTTTTTAATTGTGAACTAAATTTATTACTATTTAATATTAAACTAAGGTCAATTTCCCCTACATTTGTACTCATTATCTCACCTCACTTTGTGCCATAGTTTTAAACATATTTTTTATGCTTTCCATAGCTTGTTCATAATTTTCTTCACTTATTTGAGATGCTGATTTTGTTAGCCACTCATTTCTAATTTTTATTTCTTCAGGAGTAAATTTTTTTAATACTTCAGGATCTTTTTCTTTTCTAATTCTTACGATGTTTCCAAGTGGTGTATCTCCTTTAAGTCCTGCAATATCGCTTATCAATTCTCCCCAGTCTAAATTATCTATTTCTTTTCTAATGCTATAACCATATTGCGTTTTTAAACTTGAGGCCACTAAATCCCAATCATCAAATAAGTCATATCCTGGATCATATGTTGAAGTATTATTGAAATCGTTTCTCCATTTCCTCGTATTCTACTTCGTTTACAACTGCTGCTAAAGCTGTTACTATTGCTTTTAATCCAGGTATTGTAAGCTTCATTTCTTTTATTTCTTTTAGGGCTTCTTTTCCCATTAACATTTCAATCATTTGGTACATAACATCAATAGAAAAATCTTGATCCTTAATTTTCTCTTGTACCAACAAATAATTGTCTGCACTTGTATCTACTTCATAAACCTTACCTTCTGCAAGTTTTATAGTTGCTTTCTCTTTTCCTAATTTTGAACTAATATCAATTACTGCCATTTTAAATTACCTCTTTTCTTTTTATATATAAAAAAATAAAGCCCCAGTAGATAACTACTGAGGCTTGTTTTAAGCTGCTGGTGTTACAGTTGGTTTTCCATCTGACATAACCTCGAACTCTAAAGGTGCGACATTTGTACTATCGCCAGTACCAGCGTTTGATACAGAAATAATACAATCGAAACTAACTGTTGTTCCGTCTGCAAATTCCCATTCAAATTTGGTTTCTACGGCTTGACCTGTTGAAAATAATTTACTTGCAACATAATCATTTCCAGCATCTCCAACATTTCTTTTTCCTGAAATGCTAATAGAGAAACCTTTACCTGTTTGCATTCTTCTGATCCATCCTTCTGTTGTCATTGGTGTCCACTCTTCTACATTATTGTCCATTGACAAAGAAAATGTTTCACAATCTGCAATTGTTTTCATATCTTCAGCTGCAGATGCTCTGCCTTTTGTACCTATTTTAAATACATTATTAAATACTGGATATACTCCACTTGTTACAGTTGCCATAAGTTATTCCTCCTTTTCATTTTTTTCATAATAAAAGATCGCCTGTATAACCCTTTCATAGATATTTTTGTCATCTGTTCCAACATCTACAGCTTCAGGCACAAGCAATCTTATATAATTTACTTTTATATCGTTTATAACAAATTCTTTTGATTCTAAAAATTTATTATAAATCTTGTTTGAAATTTCTTCAGTTTCTTTAGCATTTTTATTCCAATGAATCAAAATACTAACTGATTTTTCTAGGGTTTTGGTATTATCAATTCCACCTATTGCAATATTAGTTTCATTGCTGGTTTTTAATTGATATACGCCAATAGACTTGTCTTTCTTATTATCTAATTTTCCTATATAACAATTCTCTGAAACAGTATAATTTAAAGATTTTATCCAATCTCTTATATCTGCTAATCCTAACAGTTTACTCATTATAAACCTGCCTCCTTTTTATAAAATTGTGAAAATGCCTTCTTACAAAAATCTTTTTCTTTTCCAGTAGTCCAAGGCTCGTACCAATTTCCTCTAGCATTTGGATTTTCCTCTTTCGAGAAATTATATTCAGGATGAAAATACATCCTTCTAGCATAAGGTGTAGAAGTATTTAAACTTACTTTTCCTTGTTTGCTATTTGAATAATCTTCATATGTATTGTCATTCTGCATATTTCCACTTTTAAATGGCATTACTTGTGCATTTACCACTTCAGTATGCAAAGCACTAACAGTCTTTTCAAGTGAAGTTATGGCTGCACGATCTAATTGTTTTATTTTAGGAGCATTTAATTTTATTTTGGAAGTTACAGTTTTCATTACATTATCTCCAATTCCGTAAAATTAACAGTTCCATCGGGATTTCTTGCCTTTGTTCCTTGATATATTGATCTTGTTTCTCCAAATACAGTAACTTGGCCACCAGAAATAACTGCCAAATCAGGAGCAATATCTCCAACAAAGTATGCTTTTGCAGTTAATTGAATTATTACTTTCTCTGCAGTTAATACTCTTTTAGCTTTGTCCTGGTAATTACATTTTAATTTAGTATCTAATGCAATTATTGGTTCGCCATCTTCTGTTGTCCCTTCGCCATATAAAACAACTTGAATATCTGTTTTACAATTTTCTTTTCTTACTAATTTTGGATATACCATATCAACACCTCATATTCCTACAAGTTAATCCTGTTTGACTTAATAAACAATAATAATCTTTTGGTATTGCAACACCATTTTGAACTTGAATATTCCAACTTGTTCCAAAGTTCATTGATACACCATTTATTGCATAACTAGATAATGCAGACTTTATCAAGTCCTCATTTTCATATTCAAAATCAGCAAGTTTGCACACAACTTCTTTTATAATGTCTTGTTGGAATTTTGTTAAATTTTCAAAACCTCTTCCAACTATACGATTATAAGTTAAAGTATCAATATGCATACTTGCTTCTTTTAATTTTTCTTCAATTTTATCTTTAGGAATTACCGTTCCTTTATAGGTATTTTGATAATAAGTAATATCTACATAATTACTCATATCTTACCTCCAATTTAGGCAGTTCTTTCAATATAGAATTGAATTGCATCGTGTTTCTTATTGTAGATGAATACATCTTCAAAAGACTCTTCAAAGTATGTCCATTTTCCTTGTGATAAAGAACTTGGAGCACCTAATTGAGCAAAGTCATATGCTATTACTGGAATAACTGCAGATGTATGTACTAATAACATTTTTACTTCTTTTGCATTTTCAGCAACTTCAAATCCATCATCAGTAAAATTATAAGCAGATTTCATTGCAGATTTTGGAACACCAATTACTTCAACTTCTCCAATTCTATCTAATGATCTAGCAACTGCTGTGTCTTGTGCTGACAAGTTTCTAGCAGCTTCTTTTGCTGTATCAATTAAAGTTTTTGTAGGAGTATCTGCATACAATAATCTTCCTGCAGCAGGAACTCTTGCTTCATCCATTTTGTCCATCATAGCATCAAATTTTGTTAATACATTTGCTAATGTAAGAACATCATCTTCTGTAATTGCTTCAATTTCATTTTTTAAAGCATATAATGCTGTAATCATTTCAGCATCCATTTCAGGGAATTTTTGTTCCTCATTCATAACTTTAGTGATATTTTGAATTGTTGCAACATGATTTGTTTCATCAATATCTCTTGGATGAATAAGTGTATCCCAAGTTCTGTGAGTTTTTAATTTCTTTGGTTCTTCAGCATTATTGAAGTTTCTTCCAAAGCTTCCTATCGAGTCTCTATCTCCGTTTTTTCTACCTTTTACTGATAAACTTGGTAGAATTACTGTATCATTTCTTAAAAATTTAACATCTGGTTTTGTTGCATTCCATAAAGCACCAAAGAATAATGTATATGGATATGCTTGTGCTAAAGCTTGTGAATATTCTTTAGCATAATTTAGTCCTGTTTTTTCAAATGGCATAATAAATCGCCTTCCTTTCTTTTTTTACTTTTAATTTTGTTTTTTAGGTCTTACACCTGTAAATCCGAAATCAAATACTCCATTATTAGAGTTTGTTCCGTTGTTCGTATCTGCACCTACTGTTATTCCTACTGTTCCTTGGACTTGCTTTTTTAATCCTGGTACATCATCAATAACTTTTTGTAATGCAGTTTTTAAAGTATCTTCTAATACATTTCCATCTTTATCTGCACAATTGCTTAGATCTGCCATTTTTAATAAATATGGCATAGTCTTAATATCAACATTAAGCTCATCAACGAAATCGTACGCTTTCTTTTCTATTCTTAATCTTTGATTTTCTAATTGTGTTTTTTGTAAAGATGCTTGTGCATCAGTAAGTTCTTTATTTTGTGCATTGGCCTGATTAGCCTTTTGAGTTTTGAAAGTATTTATTGCACTCTCTATTTCCTCTTGGCTTAAGCCTTGCTTTTGAAAATAGCTTTTTAAGACACTATCTTCTGTTTTTGCATTTCTACCATCTATCATTTCCTGGATCTTGTTATAATCAATTCCATTAGAATTATTATTTGGTTGATTTGCATTGTTATTTTGCCCTGCAGCGTTTTGGGCATTTTGGTTAGAATTTGCATTATTATTTGCGTTATTTGCATTATTGTTTGCATCGTTTCCTTCCATAATCGCTACCTCCTACTTTTTTAAGTCTTGAAATGACTATATATACACAAGCTTTTATCCTCTTCAGTGTTTGGAGTATTAAAAAAAAGCCTTACGGCTCTTAATAATCAAATTAATCAATATATCCTTTTTCTTGTAATTCTTCTGCTCTTTTAGCTGATATTTTATATTGATTATCTTTTACTTTTGTTGTTTCAATATCTTCTTTTACAACAATAAATTCTGTCTTTTCTGCGTATTTCTCTCCTGTATATTTATCATTAAAAGAAGTATTAGCAACTAATGTTTTTTTAGATTCTTTTTTTACTTCCTCTACTTTTTCAGTTGTTTCCTTTACTTCTTCAACAACTTCTTCTTTTACTTCTTCAGCCTTCTTTTTTGCCATTTCCTTTTACCTCCTAATATTATATTTTTTATTCTCTTGTAATTCCTTTAATTGCCCAAAATTGTGCTTCTTCTAATTTAGTTAATACTAATGATGTTTCTCTGCTTGATTTACAGTTTGTATCTATCACATCATACATATTAGAAAAAGAACTTCTTATTAAGTCTATTCTATCTTGCTGTTCCTTGCTTACTTCTACAAACTTTGCTCTATCATTCAAACTACTCACCCCTTTCAAATTAAAGCATTAAAAAAGAGCCTTACGGCTCTTAAAACAATTAAACTATTTATTTTGTTATGTCATAAATGTAATCTGCTGTTTTTTCTAACAATATACTTTCTAGTGTATCTGTATAATTTTTTCCTTTTAAATATTCATTTGATTTATCATACAAATATTCCATAAATGCAATTGCTTCATCTTCACTTATGTTTTCAATTTTACTTAAATATCTATTTATTCTTGGATCTTTTATCTTTTTTAATGCCTTTAGATCCTCGTTGCTAATTCTTATTTGCATTATTATTCTTTCCTTTCAATTTTTCTGCTATTTTTGTATGTGTTTTATGTACTGTTGTTATTATTCCAGTATCAGGGTTTATATATAAAGTAGTTTTTTCTCCTATTGCTTTAAAACTTGGTCTTTCTTCTATATCATACACTATTTTACCACACTCTAGTGGATTTTTCAATGTATCTATAATGTCATCAAGTTCTATTTCCCTTTGCCTTACTCTATCTATTAAATGTTTTGAAACATCCTTTATTTCTACTTCATTTATAACATTACCTGTTACTTTACTTTTTATAAATTCTTGTTGCCTTATTTTTTCACTTTCAATAATATCACTAAATGTTGTTTGATGGTTCATCTTAAATTTTTCTTTGTATTCTTGCCATTGTAACCTTTTATTGTGATATTTTTCTACATTTTCATTATCTGTACTTCCTAATTCTAACCTACTATATTTTTGTATATTTCTGTCAATATAATTCAATTTTTGTTCATTCTTATAATTTTTTTCTTTTTGTTTTAATTGCTCTCTAGTAGGTGGTGTTACCTCTGAATTAACACCAGGAAAGTATGTAAGTGCTGTATCTTTACAATTAGGATGGAATAATTTTGCTTTTATTGCTGTACTTAATAAAGGATAACCTGTTTCTTTACTTTCTGCTTCTGTTCCTCCACTCCATACATCATCAATAAAAACTTTCCCCTGAAACTTTATACAATAAGGACATCCTCCACCACGATTTGGAACTAGGACTGTGTGTACTCCCCATTCAGCCCTTTTTGTTCCTTCTCCTTGTAAGTATGCCCTTTTATTTGCTGTTCTAATGGCCATTTCTGCATATGCTGCAATATTTACCATTGCACCATTTGAATATTCTATACTATTTATTCCTTTTGAAAGAAAATCTTTTGTGGCCATATCAACTGCTTGTTGTATTGTTCCTGAACCTGTATTTGCATATACTTGAGCATCATATATTATTTTTCTATATTGATCATTGGTATATCTTAATATTGAAAGTTCTGCTTTTTGAAAATTCTCTGTTGTTTCTTTTAATAATGCATTAAGTTTTCTATCATTTATTTTGAAAAAGTTTGATTCTGCTTGTTCTGTTTTTTCATATATTCTAGTAAGTTGTTTTTTCTTAATTCTTTTGTTTTTAGTATTTTTATAAATATGCCATAATTTATTTATTTGCTTATCATTACTATTGAAATTACCTTCTTTTATGGCTTCTAATATTACTCTTTCTTGATCCAGTTTTCCATTTTCAAAACTTTGTTTTATTAATGCTTCTACATCATTATTTATTGTAGAAAAGTCATTTTTAAATAATTTTTTGTTATTTCTTTTAAAATGCTCTAATGATTTTAATTGTTCTGTTTGCCAAGCACTCCAATTCATATCAAGATCTCTTTCTTCATTTAAGTGCCTTATAAGGTTTCTTTTCATTGATTTTATAAGAGTTTCTTCTATTCTTTGAAATGCCTTTGAAACATCATATTCATTATTCATTTACTTTCTCCTGGTCTTTCTTTTCTTCTTTTTGACCTTCTACTTTTGGTTTTTCTTCCTTTGGTTCTGCTTCTTTTTCTTTAGGTTCTAATTCTTTTGTTGTATCTTCTTCCATTTCTAAATCAAAGTTTACTGCTGGTTCTTCTATATCAACAATTCCTTGTTCTGCTTTTAATCTTGCAATTTCTTCTAGTTTCCACTCTTCATCTTTAGAATCGCCATATAATTCTTCTACACAGGCCTCTATTGACATTATTCCTTGTTGTTTTCCTTTTCCAACTGTTTCAACTTGTGCTTCAAATGAAGGGTTGCTGTATTCTCCAAATTTTAAACTAACTTCTATATCTTCAGATAAACCTTTATTTTCCATTTGGTCTCTTGATTTCAAAACTGTATTAATAACCTTTGGAATAAACTCTGATAATGTATCAATTATTAAGCCTCTAGTATATAAAGTAGTTTTTTCTTTTTCTCTTTGTGCTTCAGCATTATCTAATTTCTTTGTATCTATTCCAAGTGTTGATGGGCTTACAATTCCTTGTAAACATAAATCTAAAAATGTTATATATGATTGTAAGTAATTTTCTGTTGGTATTTCTGCTTGTTTTATTTCAATAGTATCTTGTCCATTTTCTGACATACTTCCTTCAGGAGAAATATACTTATTATCAAATGGATTACTATTTAATAAAAATTCTCCTGATTCAGGATCTCTTGGAATCATACTTTCAGGAATATATTTTATTGCTCTTCCTGCTCTAACTGCTTCTAGCCATTGAGATATAATTTCGTCTAAACTATCAAAAGAGTCATATTTTCCTTCAAAAATAGACTCTCCTCTTCCTTTATATTTTACTGATTCACTTAACATTACTGGTACAGCCCACATTATTGATTTATCAAAAGTTATATTTTTAAGTTTTGCTAATGCAGGAACTTTATTCAAACTTACCTCTTGACCATCTTTTAATAACTTATAAGTTATATATCCGAATCCATAATGTTCTTCTAGTAAATATGTTGTATTTCCTTCTTCGTGAAAAGATTTAAATACTAACTCTACTAATCTACCTCTTTTATATGTAAAATCTATTTTTGAACCATCTACCCACTCGAGAATTGCTTTATCGGATATATCAGCATCATAATTTATTTTTATTGCACCATCGCCTATATGTAATAAATCTCCTAATAAGGCCTTTAGCATTTTACTATCAAATTCATTTTCTTTGTTAACTTCTTTCCAATATTCATCTTCTACATCATCACCTGCATAGTCTGTCATAACTGTATTTATAATAGTTTTTATTATTAACTTTGGTAGTCCTG
>CATOOY010000018.1 GCA_951801995.1 uncultured Erysipelotrichaceae bacterium | reverse complement strand
TTATGAGAAGTAAATTAAATTATTTAGTTAGTGTAAGCTTAAAAAGAAAAATAAAAACAAAATGGTTTGTAATAGCAAATGTTCTTATTTTTCTCATTATAGCAGCAGGAGTAAACATAGATAGTATTATCACCTCATTTGGAGGGGACTTCAGTAAGAAAACTCAAATATATGTAATAGATAAGACAGAAGAAAGTTTTCCTATTTTTAAAAAAATAATTGAAAGTCCTTCTAAATTGGCAGAAAAAGAAAGCAGTTTTGAAGCAATAGAATATAAAGATTCTATTAAAAAAGCAGAAAAAAAATTAGAAGGAAAAAAAGAAAAAGGCAATATTTTAGTTGTATTAGAAAAAGATAAAATAAATACTTTAAAAGTAAGTGTAACAACGAAAGAATATCTAGGAACAACTGATTATACACTTTTAAATACAGCCTTACAAAATACAAAAGTAGCACTTGCTATTAAAAAATCAAATATTTCTGAAGAAGAAATTGGGAAAATATATCAAAATATTGAGATAAAAAGAATCGTATTGGACAAGGATAAAAAATCAGAAGAAGAAAGTATGCAAATGATTATGTCAGCAGCTTTCCCCATCATTATTTTGCCATTTTTTATGCTTACTATTTTCTTAGTACAAATGATAGGAGCAGAAGTAAATGATGAAAAAACAACAAGAGGTATGGAAATTATTATTTCGAATGTTTCACCAAAAACACACTTTTTTGCTAAAGTAATAGCAGGAAATGTATTTGTATTATTACAAGGTGGTCTTTTACTTATATATAGTATATTAGGTCTTCTTATTCGTGGATGTATAGGAGGAAACAAAATAACAGGTGGTGTATTTGATAGTATTACAGATGTAATAGGAAAAGTAATGAAAAGTTCTATGGGAGATAAATTAATCTATATTATTCCTATGGTATTATTATTAATGGTTTTAACGTTTATTGCATATTCACTTTTAGCAGGTGTACTTGCATCTATGACTACTAATATTGAGGACTTTCAACAACTACAAACACCTATCATGGTTATATCTCTAATAGGGTATTATTTAGCAATGATGGCAGGTGTATTTGAAGGTTCTATCTTTATAAAGATAGTGTCATTTATTCCATTTATTTCAGCTATTTTAGCACCTTCTTTATTATTATTGGGTCAAATAGGAATAATAGAAATGATTGTATCTATATTATTAGTAATAGGAACTATTTTCTTACTTGTAAAATATGGCCTTAGAATATACAAAGTAGGAATATTAAATTATTCTTCTAATAAATTATGGAAGAAAATGTTTAAAGCACTTAAAACTAACTAGATTTTTTAGTTAGTTTTTGCTATAATGATACTATGCATAGGTGGTGGAATTGGTAGACACGCAAGCTTGAGGTGCTTGTGGGCATACGCCCGTGTGGGTTCGAGTCCCATCTTGTGCACCATATAGATAGGAAACTCCAACTTTTGAGGTAAGTAATAAATTGCTAACTAGGAATAGTTAGTTTTTTGTTGTTAAAAAAAGAAAGTGAGAGTGATTATATATGACAATAGAAACTAAAGCACTTGTAAAATGAATTTAAAAATAAGGTGATAGATGAATTAATAGAAACCTTTCAAATAAAAAGCTCCTTATCAAAAAAAGGATGTCCATACGATAATGCAGTAGCAGAAGCAACTTATAAAATTATAAAAACGGAGTTTGCATATAATAGATGTTTTGATTCTTTTGAAGGGCTAGAACACGAATTATTTGATTATGTGAATTGGTATAACAACATTCGTATTCATGGTTCTCTAGATTATCAGACATCCGCTCATTACAGATTGCAAGTGTCCTTATAAAAATTGGCTAATAATGTGTTGACAATCCAACTAATACTTTTGATTTCTTAATGGTTAAAAATAAATCATTAGTGCTAAAAAAGGAAAGAAATTAAAATCATTGACATATGATTTTTGACAAAGTATTAAAAATATGTTATTATGAATATGTCAAGGAAACTTGCGTAAAATAAAAAAGGGAACATTCGGTTTTGCTTAGTTGAATGTCTACCCTAAATAATTAGTGAGACATTTAATTCAATGTAGAATTAAGTGTCATTTTTTTATAACTACTATCATAATGATAAGGAGAAATAAAATGATAGCAACTAATTTTAAGAACTTTAAAATAAAAGTTTTTAATTTCATTATTATCCAAACCTCCTCTCTTTTTTGAGATTCGGTAGACACTCAACAACTGATATTCTCTATAAAAAGTATACTATTAAAAGATACTAAAAACAATCGAACAAATTAAATTTTTAGAACAAAATTTTGTAATTCATGCTATACTTATAGTAGGTAGTAAATTATTACTACCTATTAATTGTTTGTAAGAAAAGTGATTCGATTTCTTCTTTACAGACACCATAGAAGAATCTGCTCGAATTTTTTATGATTAGAGCTTTATGATAAATATCAATTCTAGAAATGGAATTGATTTTTTGTTTTATAAAAAATGAAGAACTTCTAAATATTAATAATAAGATAAGAAAAAAAGAAAAGACATAACATAAAATTAGGTAGAATATAATTAATATAGGTGATAATATGAAAATAATAGCGCAAAAAAGTAATAATCAAAATACTACAAACTTCATAGAAGATAGCCTCACACAAGAATATATTGATGCAATGAGTTTTAATGTTACTTATACAAAAGATAATAGTATTGTTGTTTTTAGTGAAAATTCTGTAGGAATAGCAGTAACCAATACCATCAACGATAGTACATTAAAAGAATTACAAGGATATGAAATTATTTTATTAGATAAATTATTAAAAGATTTAAACGAACAGCCAGAAAAAAAAGATGTTTATCTAAATCTCGCTCCCACAAATCAAGGTGTATTGAGTGATGAGAATATAAAAGATATAGCCAAAATATCTGATAGATATGTAGAAAATGTCAAAAACATTGTAGAAAAGTATAAAAATTTAACCATCCACATTCATAGTGTTAGTAGAAATTTAGTAACAAAATTAAAAGAAAAGATAACAAATTTTGAAATAGGCTTTGCTTTTACGGGCAATGATTTAAGTTTTATAGATGTAGATTACTATGTAATTGTATCCAATACAAGAAATGATAATATTATTGATATTTTATTAAAAGAAAATAAAAAAGTAATTATCTATATAACATCAGATTATTATATATCTTATCTTTATGAACATTATTTAGGAGAAAAATCAACACCTTACTTACAACAAACTATTAATAAATTAAGTATTATGACAAACTATCCAGCCATTATTAATAAAGTTTTTAAACAGTAAAATATACCCCTATTAAAATAGTATATTAAAACAAAGGGAAAGGAGGGTAAATATGATAAAACAACTACAAAAATCATATTACGCAGTAGTAGAAATTCAAAGAGAAATAGAAAATATTGAAAAAAGTATAAAAAATATAAAAAGTTTAGATACAAAACCCCAAAAACAAAATACTTTTTTATCTTTAATAAATACATTAGAAAAAGTAAAGAAAAAATATCAAGAAAAGAAAAGTATATATGAAGATATATTTTGTAAAACCATTTTCACATTCTATAGAATAAAATGTATATGGAAAGAAGGAAAAATAGAATGTGATGAAATTTTTGCAGATTCAAAAATAAAACAGTATCAAAAGACATTAAAAGAATATGAAATTATATTTACAAATATAGGATTTGAAAAAGAAGAAGATTTTAGAATAATTATTTCAAATTATACTGATATTTGTACAGAAATCACCTTATTAGAGACATTAGTAAGAACATTAGAAGAAAATCCTGCATTCCTAGAAGGATTGCAAAAAGATATAATATTAATTAAATGGAAGGAATATCTTACATGTAAAAAATTATATGAAGAATTACTAGAAAAAATCAAAAAAGAAGGAAAAAATAGTTTAAGTAGAGAAAACTTAAACTATATTTTAGAAAATACAAGTATTATACATTTAGTATATACCAATAATAAATCTGTAAATCCTCTTAGTAAAATAGATCATTCCTTTTTTTACCAGTTTGATAAGGAAAATAAATCTCCTATATATCTATCCATAGAAACAAATCATTTCTATAATTTTAGAAAAGAAGACATAGGAAATCAAATTGATTACCTAATGGAAATAGAAAAACTAACATATGAAGAATCAGCACTTTTACTTGCAGAAGTATATGAAATGGAGATACCCAATAATATAATGAGAGAAGAAAAATATAATGAATTAGTAAACAAATATAAAAGTGTTTTAATGAGTAATGAATATAAAATGTTTTTAATACAATCTTATGCTAGAGAAAATGTAGAAAAAAGAAAGAATATAGGAATGTTATATAGGAGACTTTTAGAACAAATAGATAGAGTGCAAAAAGGAAGGAAAGATCCATTTTTCATATATAAGCTGAAACAAAAAAAGTATAAATATAGTATAGTAGAAAATAAAAAAAACAGCTTTTAAAAAGTGTTTTTTTAATCTTTTTTTATAAAAGAAAAAAGGATAGAAATAAAAGTAAAAAACTTTAAGAAAGTATGTTCTATAAATCCACAAAAAATAGTATGTATGAAAGTAGAAAAAGAAATAGGGATATTTTCAAATGATAATGTAGTTATAAAATTACAAAGAGATAAAAAACTACAAAAAAGTAAATAGCTAACAAGAAATAAAAAGACTAAACCAGTAGGCACAATATGTAAAATAATAGATAGAATAGTTGCAAAAAGACCTATGAATTTTAAAAGAGGAAAAATATATTTATATTTTGATGTATAGGTGAATAAAGAATGATAGAAATTTCTTCTTTGAGACATAAGAGAAGAAACAGACTTAGAAACTTCCAAAAAAGCAGTAGCATGTAAAGCTTTTTTAGTAATATAGGGAATATTTTGTAAACGACAATATTCTTTTATTTTTTCTATGAGTTCAAAATTATTACCTATATCATGATAATCATATCCTAAACTAGAAATTACTATATCCTTTTTGAATAAAGCCAAAGAAGAAAAAGATATTTGATTGGTATATAAATTAGCATTATTATATTCAGTAACTTGTCCTTTAGCAAAAATTGTAGTAGGAAATTGATAAATATTTTTTTCAAAAGAGCCAACAATTATATCACCTAAACAAACACTTACATTATCGTTCTCCAGAGTAGGGCGAATTAAATTTTCAAGAGCATCTTTTCTAAGTGTATAACAAGTATTGATACATACAAAGTAAGGATAATTAGAAAGATTAATACCCATATTGAAAGCATCTGCACATCCTGCATGCTCTTTAATCGCTAAAGTGATACTTATATTTTGTACATCTGCTTGATAAAGTTCTTTGATTTTTTTTGTTTGCAAAGCTTGATGTATAGGTTTTTCTATTTTTTGAAAAGGAAAAGCTTCCTTTAAATTCTTTATCGTTTTATCAGAAGAACCATCATCAATAATAACAATCTCATAAAGCTTATAATGTAATTTTAAAAGAGATTTTATTTTTTTTACAATTTGTTTTTGATTGTTATAAGTATATAATAAGATAGAAATAGGAATATAATATTCATGGTGCAATTTATTTTTTAATCTTTGTTGTCTTTGTATTTGATACATTTGAAAAATTTTTAAAATAGTAGAGAAAAAAAGGAAAATAGAATATCCTATTAAATACAGGAGAAATAAATTACATAAGATAAAAAGAATATTTTTATACGGAAACATGTACTGCATATAAATCTGTTCCTTTCTTTGTTTTAGAAGTATCCTCAGAAAAAAGTTTCTCTTCCCAAATACTTTGTAGCATTTCTCTAGCATATGTATCTTCTGTAGTAAGGCTTTGCTTTAATTCTTCAATAGATACATTCATCTTCACTAAAGAATTTGCTGCATTTTTACGAACATACCAATTACAATCAGCTAAACTATGGATAAGTACTTTTCTCACTTCTTTTGTATCATAAGTAGCTAGAGCAAATGCTGTAACAATACGATATTCAAAATCATAAGCATTTTTATTATGCATAAAATGTAAAAGCTCTTTTAAAACTTTATCATATTTATAACGAGCAAAATAACGAATGATAGCTAATTCTACTTCTTTATCATATTTTTTGCTGAGAAGTTTTTGATATAAGTCTTCTTTTCTATCAATTCCTTTAAGTCGAATATAGTGAAGAATAGCAATTTGAAAACGAATAGAAAAATC
The DNA here is from genome assembly GCA_951801995.1 of uncultured Erysipelotrichaceae bacterium. Classification (GTDB taxonomy): domain Bacteria; phylum Bacillota_I; class Bacilli_A; order RF39; family UBA660; genus RUG12867. The sequence goes on along the minus strand of CATOOY010000018.1, from coordinate 14,667 downwards.
ATTGAATTCCTCTAAAAGTAGGGAAGCTAATTCTTCATGATTTCCAGAAAATTGAAGTAAATCATCTGCTAGCAACTTGGGGCTATAATATAAATTTCTTTTATTAATTTTTTTAAGAGAATAAATAACTTGTCTAGAAGAACCTTTATGGAAAAAGAAAAGCATAGCATTCTCGCGACAATAGATAGAAGGATCAAATACAAAACTCATCATCGCATAATCTACTAAATTATCATTATGATGCATAAGCATAGGAAACATAGATAAAACATAAGTAAAATATGCTTTTTCCATAGAACTTTTTCTTCTATAATTTCGTATTAAGAAGGAAAAAGCACTAGAAATTTTCATACAATAATTCATAACTTCTTTTTTGTTTTTTTTCTCTAAATCTATAAGTATTTCTTCAAATAGAAGTAAATGATTGATATTGATAAGTTCTTTTTGTAGAAAACAAATATGATTATCAGAAAATATTTGTTTCTTTGTCATATTATTGATTTCTTTTGTAATAATTTCTTTATAGACTCTTTTCTTCTGATGATATTTTTGATACATAATTTTTTCTTTTATAAAAATAGAAACATAAAAAGAAATAAAGAAAATGATAATAAAAAGATATACATAAATAACAAACTGAATATACTCCATACAACAAACCTCCTGCAAGTATCTAGTACTTTTGTTATCAATATTGTAACATGCCCACTTCTTTTTTTGCAAGATAATATATAGAAAAAAACAAATAAAAGAAAGAAAACAAAAATTTTACTATTTTTTTATTTTTATTATGTGATACAATAAAAATATATTGAAATATGCCGAATTAGTTTAGTGGTAAAACAAGTCACTCGTAATGATTAGCTGTAGGTTCGATTCCTACATTCGGCACCATATTGATAGGAAACTCGAGTTTTCTAGTTATTCTAGGAATTCAAGTTTTTAATATGCTTAAGTTTATAATATAATTTTTATAAAATAATTTAAGGATGATAGCAAATGAAGGTATTAAGTTTAACTGAGCCATGTGCAACTTTAATAAAAGAAAAAAAGAAGTTAGTTGAAACTAGAAATTGGAAAACCAATTATCGTGGTGAATTATATATTCATGCTAGTGCAACCCCTATTCCTAAAAATTGGAAAGAAGATAAAGAATTTATGTCCCTTGTAGGTAATATTCCACTTAATTTTAGTTATATAATTTGTAAGTGTAATTTAGTTGATTGCATTTATATGTCAAAAGAATATGTAGAAAGTATGAAAAAAAATAATTATAAAGAATATATTTGTGGAAAATATGAAGAAGGAAGATATGCTTGGATATTAGAAAATATAACACCATTAGAAAAACCTATTAAAGCAAAAGGGCAATTAAATATATGGAATTATTATGATGAATTTGAAATAATGGATTTAATGAAAAATATTGCATATGGCTGGATTGACAAAGAGAATAAAAGACATACTTTAGTAGATGAAACATATTCAGATAATTATATATTGCAATCTCCTAACGAAATTATAAAAAATAAAATTGGAGTATGTTGGGATCAAGTAGAACTTGAAAGATATTATTTTAAAGGAAATGATTGGAATATTAAAACTTATTTTTTAGTTCATTATGATGGAAATAAATGTCCAACACATACATTTTTAACATTTGAAAAAAATAATAAATATTATTGGTTTGAGCATTCATGGGAAAAATTTAAAGGGATTCATGAATATAACTCTATAAAGGAACTATTCATTGATATAAGAGATAAATTTATAAAATATGAGTTAGATAATAATTATATTGCAGAAAATCTAGTATTATATGAATATAAAAAGCCAAAATATCATATTTCTGTTCAGGAATTTTATAATCATTGTGAACATGGAACGTATATGGATTATAAGAATTCAAATATGTTATTATGAAATATATAAAAACTTACACTTTAGGTAAAATGTGTAGACACTTAATATTTCTATGAATAGAAAATAAGTTTATATCATTTTAAACTATGATTTTTCTTTTTTTTTTGTTATAATATAAAATAGGGTGTAGGTATGGAAAATATATATAGATTTACATTAGAAAAACTAAAAAAATATTGTATAGAAAAAGGGTATAAACCATTTAAAGCAGAACAAATCTACGATTGGCTCTACCGAAAAAGAGTAACATCTTTTATGGAAATGACAAATATCAAAAAAGAAGTAAGAGAAATATTGAAAAAGGATCTTACCTTTACCCAATTAAAAGTATTAAAAATAGAAAAGGATAAAGATGTACATAAATATCTATTTGAATTAATAGATAAAAGCAAAGTAGAAGCTGTTTTGATGTTTCATGATTATGGAAATAGCTTATGTATCTCAACACAAGTAGGATGCAATATGGGATGTACCTTTTGTGAAAGTGGAAGACTCAAAAAGGTACGAAATTTAAATATAGAAGAAATGGTTTTACAATATCTTCAAATAGAAAAACTAGAAAAAAAGAAAATAACACATGTCGTATTAATGGGAATAGGAGAACCATTTGATAATTATGAAAATGTAATTACCTTTATTCATATATTAAATGAAGGAAAAGGCATTGGACTAGGATCTAGACACATTACAGTATCTACATGTGGAATTATACCTAAAATAGAAAACTTTATAGAAGATGGAAAACAAGTAAACTTAGCCATTTCTTTGCACGCACCGACAGATGAATTAAGAACAAAAATCATGCCAATCAATAAAGCATACCCATTAAAAGAATTAATGAAAGTATTACAAAAATATATACAAAAAACGAATCGTAGACTCACATTTGAATATATTATGTTACAAGGAGTAAACGATACCAAAAAATGTGCTTATGAACTTGTGAATTTAGTAAAAAATATGAATTGTTATATTAATTTAATACCATATAATGAAACAAGTCATATCGATTATAAAAAAAGTAGTAGTGATTCCATTCTAGCATTTTATGATATTCTAAAAAAAGAACACATACAAGTTACCATAAGAAAAGAATTTGGTTCAAAAGTATCAGCAGCATGTGGACAGTTAAGAGCAAATTATGAGGAGGGAAAATAATGGATTATTTTTATTTAACAGATCCAGGAAAAGTAAGAGATCATAACGAAGATAGTGTTTTAATTAGTAAAAATATGTCAGGAGAAATTTTAATGGCAGTTGCAGATGGAATGGGGGGACATAAAGCAGGAGAAGTTGCTTCCTCTATCGCCATTTCCCATATTGGAAAAAGATTCAAAGACATGGGAAGTGTAGGCAATAAAGAAGACGCTATTCAGTGGATAAAAGAAGTAGTAAGTGAAGTAAATAGCTTAATTTATAAATACACAGAAGAAAATCCAGAAAGTACAGGTATGGGAACTACTCTAGTAATCTCTGTTTTAACAAAAAGTTTTCTACTATTTGGAAATATAGGAGACTCTTCAGGATTTGCTATCAAAAAACATAAATTACACAAAATTACAAGTGATCATACCTTAGTAAACCTATTAGTAAAATCAGGAGAATTAACAGAAGAAGAAGCCAAAGAACATCCAAGAAAAAATGTACTTATGAAAGCACTGGGAGCAGGAAGTAAAGTAGAAATGGATATCTTTTCAGTAGAAAAAGAAGAAATAGATGGAATTTTACTTTGTAGCGATGGACTAACCAATATGCTTGAAAATGAGCAAATTGATAAAGTATTAGCAGAAGACTTAACAATAGAAGAGAAAGTACGTAAATTGATTTATAAAAGCAATAATAGAGGAGGAAACGACAATATCTCAGTAGCATTATTGCTTGCAAAGGAGGATTTATTATGATTGTAAAAGGGCAAAAAATAAACGACCGTTATCAAATTTTGCGTATGATAGGCGAAGGTGGTATGGCCAATGTATATCTTGCCCATGATGTAATATTAGACCGTGATGTAGCTGTAAAAGTATTAAGAGGAGATCTAGCAGGAGATGATAAATTTGTAAGAAGATTTCAAAGAGAAGCCATCTCTGCATCTTCACTATCTCATCCCAATATTGTTGAAATGTATGATGTGGGAGAAGATGATGGAACCTATTTTATTGTAATGGAATACGTAGATGGAAAAACATTAAAAAACTTAATAAAGAAAAGGGGTGCCTTAACATTATCAGAAGTAGTAGATATTATGCTTCAACTTACATCTGCTATTATTTGTGCCCATGATTCTTATATTATTCACAGGGACATTAAACCACAAAATGTACTAATTTTAGATAATGGTACAGTTAAAATTACTGATTTTGGAATTGCAATGGCATTAAATAGCAATGAACTAACCCAAACCAATTCTGTAATGGGGTCTGTACACTATCTTCCACCAGAACAAGCAAATGGTAGTGGAGCTACTATAAAAAGTGATATTTATTCTCTAGGAATTTTAATGTATGAACTTTTAACAGGAAAACTTCCATTTAAAGGAGAAAACGCAGTAGAAATAGCAATCAAACAAATGAAAGAAACCATACCAAGCGTATGTAGAATGAACACAGAAATACCACAAAGTATAGAAAATATTATTCTAAAAAGTTGTGCAAAAAATCCCAAAAACAGATATGATAGCGTAAACGAAATGCGTGATGATTTAATTGTAGCCTTAAAGGATGATCATAGCCACGATGCAAGAGTTGTTTATGAATACCCAGAACAAGATTTAGAAGAAACAAGAGTAATGAAATCGATGAAAGCAAATAAAATAAAAGAGAAAAATGAAGATAAAAAAACCAATAAAGCAATTAAAATAGCAGCAATAGTAGCATTCGCTTTAATAGGACTTCTTTCATTTATTTTCTTTATTTTACCAGCTATCACAGATAAAAAAACAGTAAAAGTACCAGATGTAAAAGATATGAGTATTACACAAGCTACCACTTATTTAGAAGAAAAAGGATTAAAAGTAGCCACCAAACAAAAGAAAGAATTTGATGAAAAAGTTGCAAAAAATAAAGTAATTAAAACTGATCCAGCTAAAAATGCCAAAGTAAAAAAAGGAAGTAAAATAACATTAATTGTTTCCAAAGGAAGTGACAAAATAGAATTAGAAAACTACATAGGGAAAAATGCAGAAGCAATTAAAAAATCATTAGAGGCCAAAGGCATTATCGTTGCAATTGAAACAAAAAAAGTAGATGACTTAACCTCTTATAAAGAAGGCATTATTATAGAACAATCTCCAAAAGAAGGAGAAAAACTTTCCAAAAATGACATTATAACACTTTATGTTCCCGAATTTTATATTGTATACCCAGACTTCGTTATGAACAAATGGACAGAAGAAGATGCGAAAGAATTCTGTAGCAAAAATAATATAAATGTAACATTTGCATATGAAGAAACATCTTCCCATAAAGAAGGAATCGTAATAAGACAAAATAGAACACCAGGAGTAGAAGTGTTTGAAGGAGCAACACTGCAGTTAACTATATCCAAAGCTCCAAAAGTAACACCAACACCAACACCGAAACCTACAGAATCACCAAAACCGACAACGACTCCAGAACCAGATACCGAAGGGAATAATTAATGGAAGGAAAAATCATCAAACAAATCAGCAATGATTATACAGTTTTATCAAATAAAAAAAAATATATCTGTAAAGCAAGAGGTAAATTTAGAAATGAAAAAATAGTTCCTCTTGTAGGAGATATAGTAGAATTTGATGAAAAAAATCTTTATATTTTAAAAATACTTCCAAGAAAAAATAGCTTAATAAGACCTAGTATTGCAAATATCGATCAAGCTGTAGTAATTACAAGTGTAAAACATCCTGATTTTAGTGATAATTTATTAGATAAGCTTTTAACAATTATTGAATTTAATAAAATAAAACCTATTCTTATTTTCACAAAACTAGATTTATTACAAAAAGAAGAAGAGGAAAGAATAAAAGAATATATTACATATTATAAAAAGATAGGATATACTTGTTTTATCAATACAGAAATAGAAGAAATAAAAAAAATATTCAAAGAGAAAGTAAGTGTATTTACAGGACAAACAGGAGCAGGAAAATCCACCTTGTTAAATCATTTAGACACCTCTTTACACTTAGAGACAAATGAAATATCAGAATCCTTGGGAAGGGGAAAACATACAACAAGACATACAGAATTATTAATTCTGTTAGATGGAATGATAGCAGATACCCCAGGATTTTCCTCTCTTCATTTTTACGAAATGAAACCCATAGATATTAGAGATAATTTTATAGACTTTAATGTATATAGAGATGCTTGTAAATACAAAGATTGTTTACATGATAAAGAAGAAGATTGTATCATTAAAAAGAAAGTAAAAGAAAAAGAAATTATGCAAAGTAGATATGATAATTATATAAAATTTATACATGAAAAAACTAAGAATGATAAGTATTATTCTTAGTTTTTATCATTATATTCAATAATATCATGGATTTGGCATTGTAAAACTCTGCACAATTGTGAAATGACATATAAATCAATACGACTAATGGTTCCCTTATAATAACCCTGAATTGTTTCAAAACGAAGCCCTGTTTCCACACAAAGTCTATTCTTAGAATATCCTTTTTTTTCCATTACATTTTTTAATTTAAATGTTATAGTTTTTACTTCCTTGATAGTAGTATACATAAAACCACTTCCATTTTTAACATAACATAAATAAAAGAACTTGCCATTCTCCATCAGAATAGAGAATAAATTTTTGTACAACAAAAATATAATTTGAACCAATAAAAAAAGCATGTTATAATGAAAAAGGTGATGCTATGAAAATAAGTACCTCTTTATTATCTATTTGGAAAGATCCTACAAAAATAAAAGAAGTAGATCATTCTCTAACAGATTACGTACACCTTGATGTAACAGATGGAATATTTACCAAAAATAAATCATATTATAATAATATAAGTTCTTTTGAAAAAAAAGTAGATATTCATCTTATGGTAGAAAACGTAAAAGAAGAAGTAGATAAATATATATATTTAAAACCAGAATATATTACATTTCATATAGAAAATAATAGTCCAAAAGAGGACACTATAAATTATATAAAAGAAAAAGGAATAAAAGTAGGAATAGCTTTAAATCCAAATACAGAAATAGAAGAAGTAGTACCTTATTTACCTAAGATTGATTTGGTTTTACTTTTAGCTGTAAATCCAGGATATGGAGAGCAAACATTTATAAAAGAAACAATAGAAAAAATAAAAAAATTACAAGCATACAAAAAGCAATATTCTTTTATGATAGAAGTAGATGGTGGTATCAATAAAGATACTGTAAAAAACTGTATAGGAGTAGATATTTTAGTTGTTGGCTCCTTTATTACACTTTCCAATAATTACAATAAAAGAATTTTAGAACTAAAAGAAAAATTTTATAAATAGTGTAAAAAATAGAATCATTTTAAAAAAAATATGATATACTGTTGTATAGCGTTTGAGGTGAGAAGAATGAAACATTTCTATTATGATACAGATTATATGAAAATTGTTCAAGAAATTTTACAAGATTCTGAATTTCAAAAAATAGAAAAAATAGAGCATCATGGTATTACAAGAATGGATCATTCTATAAAAGTATCTTATTATTCTTATAAAATCGCAAAAGCCTTAAAATTAAGTGATAAAGAAGTAGCACGAGCAGGATTATTACACGATTTTTTTCTAAGTAAAGAAGAGAGAAATTTTAAAGATCGCTTTATATCAACCTTTACCCATCCTAAAAAAGCTGTAGAAACAGCAGAAAAGAATTTTACATTAAATGAAGTAGAAGAAAATATTATACATGCCCATATGTTTCCATTTTACTGTTCTATTCCAAAATATGCTGAAAGCTGGGTAGTAACCATAGTAGATAAATTTATAGGAAGTGCAGAATTTGTAAAGAAGTTTGGCTATAAATTAAGTTATATAGTAAATATTTACATGATTGTTTTATTTAATACCATAAAATAGTTAATACTCATTAACTATTTTTTTATGGTTAGGATTGCCTAGAAAGAAATACAATGATAAAATAAAAGTGGTGGAAGTATGATGTATATAGAAACAAGAATAAATAATTGGATAGAATCTATAAAAACAGAAAAAAAAGTTTTTGCAAAAGGAATGTGCTTCGATAAGATATTTTTGATATTTGTAATAAGTTCCTTTTTAGGTGTTTACTATGAACAAATATTAAACTTAATTACACACTACTTAACAGATGGAAGTATTTATTGGTCTTCTAGAAGAGGTGTTATATATGAACCATTAAGTCCTATTTATGGATTGGGTACAGTATGTATCTGCTATATATTAGTCCGAAATCATAAAAAAAATAGTATTACTTTTTTTAAAGGATTTATTTTTGGAGGCATCTTTGAATATGGAATGAGCATTTTACAAGAAACATTTACTAAAACAACTTCTTGGAACTATAGCAATCATTTTCTAAATATAGGAGGAAGAACTACCATACCATTTATGGTCTTTTGGGGATTATTAGGTTTATTTTTTACGACAAAGTTCTATCCAAAGTTATCTAATTATATAGAAAAAATACCTTATAAATTAGGGAAAATAATCATAAGATTCCTTCTTATAACAGTAAGTTTAGATATGCTTATTTCCTTTACAGCAATTTTAAGACAAAGTTTGCGTAGAGAGGGAAAAAAGCCATATACAAAAATAGGGGAGTTTTATGATAAACATTATACAGATGAATTTTTAAAGGTATATTACCCAAATATGAAAGTAAAAAGAGGAAAAAAATGATTATAAGTATTAGTTTATTTTTAATAAGTATTGGCATTTTTCTATTCATAGTACAAAGCATAAGCCGAAATAAAAAAAGAATATTAAAAAAAGAAGAAAAAGAACCCAAAATAGCAGTTTTAATTCCTGCTCGTGATGAATCAGCTGTAATAGAAGAGTTATTAGATAGTATTGAAAAACAAAGTATCAAAATAAAAAAAGAAGATATTTATATAATAATGGAAAGTAAAAAAGATCCTACTTATTCATTAGCACAGAAAAAAGGATTTTCTACACTTTTTCGTACTACAACGATCCAAAGAAAGGGATATGCCCTAGATGAAGGAATAAAGCAAATTTTAAAGCAGAAAAAGTACTATGATCTTTATTTTATTTTTGATGCAGATAATGTATTAGATAAAAATTTTATAAAGGAAATGATTTTATCCTATAAGAAGGGGTATAAAATTGCTATAGGACATAGATATCCTAAAAACCCCAATGATTCTTTAACAGCAGTCGCTTCTTCTTTAGTCTTTCTTTTATTAAATACTATTTTAAATAAGGATAGAATGAAAAAAAATAGAGGTATTATATTATCAGGAACAGGTTTTTATATAAAAGGAGAAATAATAGAAGATTTAAAAGGTTATCCATTTCATACCCTAACAGAAGATTATGAGTTAAGCTTATATAGTACAGTAGAAAATATACCATCTTGTTATAATGAGAAAGCTATTTATTATGATGAACAACCACGTACTTTAAAAATATCTATGATACAAAGAACAAGGTGGATCAAAGGATTTTTGGAGGTAAGACATAAATATATACCAAAAATGAGAAAAGCATTAATGAAAAAAGATTTTCCTTCAGGTGTATTAAACGATTTAATTGGAATTACGCCTATTGTCTTTATTTTAACTGGTATTTTGTTTTATTTAGGATACGATATTTTTTGTATAACTGTTTGTTTTATTTTTCAAAGTAATTTATTATTTCATTTTTTATTAGAATGTATAATTATTATATTAACTATTTATTTTATTTTACAAGGAATTACAATTTTTATTTTTATAAAGGAAAAAGACCATTTAAATATAACATGGCTAACAAAAATCAAAGTAATATTTTATCATCCCATTTTTTTAGTAACATATATTCCATGTGCTGTAAAAGCATTATTAGTAAAAAATATAAATTGGGTGAAAATAGAACATTTTGGAAAGAAAGAAAATAAATAATATAAATAAAGAAAAGTATGATATACTATAAATATTAGCTAAATATGACTTTATTTTAGAAATAATATGCTAAAATAAAGTAAATGTCCTCGTAGCACAAGTGGAAAATGCAGTCGCCTCCTAAGCGACAGATTAGAGGTTCAAATCCTCTCGGGGACACCATTTCTGATAATTTAAAAGGTTATAATGAAATCAATTCATTTTCATTATAGCCTTTTTTTATTTGAAAACGAAGAATATGCACAGTTAGTGTAGACAATAATATATTTTTGAGTATAATAGATTTCGGCATTGCTAGTATTAAACCTGTAATATATGAGAAAGGAGTGATAAAAGAATAAAAAGGGAGAAGTAGTAGTAAGAATAAAAGAGTTTTTCATATTATTACTTGTTATAAACAATATAGATTTTAAGTAGTATTTTTCTATATTTTTATTGGTGGCTTTGCTTAAATAGGAGCCACTATTATGATAAAAAAATACTACAAGAATCAAATAATTTATCTAAAAAAGAAATCAAAAAGAGCATTTTTTAATCTCTATAAGAGATTAAGGCGCTCTTTTTTTGTTTTACAAATTCATTGTCGTTCCCCTCCAATCTATTCCAAAAAAAATAGATTGGAGGATATAGATGAAAGAGAATCCGAAACGGAGAAAACATAAGGATAACCCTTATAAATTAATGAATTATGAAGAAGAAAAAGAGTATTTAGTAGAATTTAAAGATGGAAAAGGAGAAATACAACGAATTCATATAAGCAAAAGAATATATGAAGAAATGGATACTTTTGAAAAACTGGATTTAAAAGAGTTAAATGAGTATGATAGACATATAGAACATTCTTTTTTATATGAAGAACAATTAATGAAAAGAGCCAGAAAAAAACAAAAAAGTGTAGAATCTTTAGTTTCAGAACATATAGAAATAGAAAATATAAGAAAGGCTATTATAGATTTACCAAATTCACAAAAAGAAAGAATTATAGATTACTATTTCTATGGAATGACACAAAAGGAAATTGCAAACAAATATAATATTTCTATTAGGGCTGTACAATATACTTTAAATACTGCATTACGGAAATTAAAGCAAAATTTAAAAAAATAAAAAATAGTACTTCGTAAAATTGCTTTTAAGTGAGGAAACAAGTGAGAGGGTAAAATCCCTTTTGCTTGTTCTTTTTATTTGAACAAGGTGTTCTTTGAAAACTGAATAATAAGTAGTAAAATACGTTCCTACTTTTTTAAGCACTTTAACAAGTACGCTTGCGAGAAATACTTGGTTATAAATAAGAAATAGCTATTCTTAATGCGATGATGAAAAGTAGGTATAATGATACTTCTACGAAAGTAGTTCTGCTAGAGGCAGAAAGGTAAAAGCCCTATGGAATTGATTTGCTATCAATCGTTTTACTACCTTTGATATCTTTAGAAAAACAAATAAAATCAAAATTTCTTTTTATAAAGTAAAGAAAGGTTGTGATTCATATGAATTTAAATGATCAAAAGCTAAATGGAACAGATACAGTCCATATTATAGATGCTTTAAATGCATCTTTATTAAAACTAAAAATAACAATAAATCAAAATACAGTTATTCCTTCTATAAACGATTTATATGTATATGTAGATAAAAACAATAGGGAAAATCAAACAGAAGAAAGAAAAACATATCTTTTTAATTTAGAAAAGCCTATACAATATATAAATGGAGAAAGCGATATCTTTTTACTAGATGTTATTTTAGAAAATAACGATTCCTTTATCAAAACATATGTAAAAAGATGTGATACTGAGACAAATGAGGAAGTAGATTATTCTTCTATTACATTATTTGAAGGAGAAAACTATCTTTATACAAACTATGAGAATGCTGAAATAGAACTCATTTATCCCAAAAACGATGATTTGAATAAACTCTTTTTAAATCATTCCATTTATGAAGATAGAAAAAGAAACAATCCTAGTGACTTCTCACTAGATGATATTTATTTTAAAGATGCTTTCACAAAACATGAAAATCATTTGGATATAGAAGTAAATCATGCAACGATAGACTGTCTATCTTCTAAAAATAATAAATTTAGTTTAGATAGTGAAGGAAACCTAATTGTAAAAAGTATAAACATTGTAGATGATCCAAATAATGACATAAATATAAATGAAATTTTAAGTAGAGTATATCCAGTTGGCTCTATTTATCTAAGCATAGATGAAACAAATCCAAGTGAAAGATTTGGTGGAACTTGGCTTGCTTTTAGTGAAGGAAGAATGTTAGTAGGAGTAGATACTACGCAAACAGAATTTAATGAAGTAGGAAAAATGGGAGGAGAAAAAGTACATACACTTACAAAAAATGAGCTTCCTAATGTATCTATTGATGTATTACCAGGATTAGGAATGAATTATCCAGCGCGTAGTATTGACCCTTATCAATCTATCCCAGCTGGTAATACTCACTATGCTTTAAAGTTATCTGGAGTTACACATGGAAGTGCTGGAGGAAAAGTAACTACAGGTAATTTAGGAACATCTACAGCCCATAATAATATGCCACCTTATGTAACTGTATATATGTGGAAGAGAATAGCTTAAAAAGTAAAATAAAAAAATAAGAAATTAAATTTATTTGTTTTCTAAAGAATTTTGACTATTTCAAAAAAAGAATGAGGGTGATAAAGTGAATGAAATAGAATTAAAAGATTTAAGAAAACCTAGAGAAAAGCATTTTCTTTTAAAAAATGGGAATATTACTGCAAAAGTATATGATGAAGTAATCCATTATAAAAAAGGAGAAGAATATGAAGAAATAGATAATACACTTGTAAAGGAAAAGGATTATTTCTATAATAAAGAAAATAGTTATAAAGTTTTTCTAAAAGAGAAAAGTGTGTCTAATTTCTTCAAAATAGAAATAGATAACCATTTTATCCAAATAGATATAAAAGATATAAATAGTATAAATCTAACAAAAGAAGAGAATTCTTCTAAATTATATCAAAATGTAAAATATGTAGATATAATGGATGGAATTGATTTAGAATATAATATTCTTCCAGAAAAAATAAAAGAAAATATTATTATTAAAAATAAAGAGTCTCTAATAGATAAAATAACTTTTTCTATTAAAACAGATTTAGAGCTTATCTTAAATAAAGATAAAAGTGTAAAGGCAAGTATAAATGGGAAAAATACCTTTGATTTTGAAGCCCCTTATATAATAGATAAGGAGGGAAAGATATGTAATGAAGTCTGTTATGAACTTAGAAAAGAAGAAAATGAATACACATTAGATTTAATTATAAATAAAACAGAAATAAATAACAAAGATTTAAAATATCCAATTATTATAGATCCAACATTTACAAATAGTGGAAAAGATAATAGTGTATATGATACATATATTTATCCTGGAGATATAGATGACCCAGCAAGATATAATTATGATCATATAATGGTAGATACCATTAGACAAGATGGAAAAGATTATATTTGTAGAGGACTACTAAAGTTTGAACTCCCTACCATAGAAACAGGAAGTCAAATCATAAATGCAAGTTTGAACCTTATTGGTTATCCTATTAATGAGGAGAGTTACTATTGGAATATAGTAAATATCCATAGAGTAACAGTACCTTGGGATGAGATGAGTGCTTCTTGGGATACTATGAATGATAAATATGATAAAAGAATAGAAGGGACATTCCAAGCAAGAAGAAGCAAGGTTATAGATGGTGTTATATACCCTAGTATATGTGGAGATGATATAACTAATCTTGTAAAGAAATGGTATACAAATACACCAAATTATGGTATTTTACTTAAAAAAAATGTAGAATCATATATGAATGATAATTCAACAGCTTTCTTTTCAAAAAATAATACAATATCAGGGAATAATCCTAAACCTATATTAGCTATTACATATCGTAATCAAAATGGTTTACAAACATATATGGATTATAAGGTACAAAATTTTGATAATGGTAGTTCATATGTAAATAGTTATAATGGGAATCTAACGGCTATTTTTGATATTGGTTCTACTATTGGAGGAAAACTTCCAGCAAATTTAAGTTTCGTTTATAATACGAATGATGTTTTATCAGGATTTGATCAGGGATTTGGAAAGGGATGTAAATTTAACTTAAGAAAAACAATAAAACCAAGAACATTAGATGGGGAAGAATACTTAGAATATGTAGATGAAAGTGGAGCTGTTCATTATTTTACTAAAGAAGATAACGTTTTTAAAGATGAAGATGGAATGGAAATGACTGTAGAAGTAAAAGAAACAGAATTTATCATGAGAGATAAAGAAGAAAATCAAATGATTTTTACAAAAAATGGTATTCCAGGATATTTAACGAAAATAAAAGATGTAGCAGGCAGTGAAATAAATATTTCTTACGACGATAAAATGCGTATTTTAAAAGTAGTAGATGCGAATAATGCAGAGATAAATATTGTATATGAAACAGATAAAATTACAGTAATAAGTCCAAGTGAAACAGTATATTTACATTATACGGATAATAAACTTACGAAGATTGTAACAAAGAGTGGGGAAACAACTTTTACTTATAATGATAAAGGACTTATTAGTAGTATTACAGACGAAGATAATGGAAAAATATGCTATGATTACTATGAACAATCACCATATAGA
>CATOOY010000017.1 GCA_951801995.1 uncultured Erysipelotrichaceae bacterium | reverse complement strand
CCTTACAATCACCACACTTATATAAATATAATTTATTTTCCAATAACGATAATATTATCATTATTGTAAGCAAGTCCCATATCCTTTACAACATCTTTTACTTTATCAAAAGAAGTAAGCTCACTTACTTGCATGCCTAAGCTTTCATTTTTCTTTTCTTGATTAGAAATCTCATACTTTAATTTTTCAACACTAAGATTTAAATTTCCTATACTTGCACCACAAAAAATCTGTACAACCAAAATACAAATTGGGCATACAACAGCTCCCATAAAATATATAAGTCTTTCACCCTTTGTTATCTTAAGTCTACTTTTTCTTCTTTTTTTCATGGTATGCACTCTTTCTATTCTTTTATTTTTTCTATGACACGAAGACGAGCACTTCGCGCTCTATTGTTTTCTGTTAGCTCTTGTAAATCAGGAACAATATTTCCAATGATTTTATACTTAGGCTCATATGCTTCAGGAATAACAGGAAGATTTCGAAGTTCTTTTGGTATATCCGTATACTCTTTCATAATTTCTTTACAAATACGATCTTCTAAAGAATGAAATGTAATAACACATACTCTTCCATGTAAAGAAAGCATGGAAATAGCATCCACAAGAGCCTTTCTAAATACATTCAGTTCATCATTTACTTCTATACGAATAGCCTGAAAAGTCTTTCT
Source organism: uncultured Erysipelotrichaceae bacterium (assembly GCA_951801995.1). Classification (GTDB taxonomy): domain Bacteria; phylum Bacillota_I; class Bacilli_A; order RF39; family UBA660; genus RUG12867. Next base: position 20,418 of record CATOOY010000017.1, on the reverse strand, counting down.
AGCAGGATGATGATCTTTTCTATAAGAAAAAGGAACAGCATCTTTAATAATATTCGCAAGTTCTAAAGTTGTTTCTATTTCCTTTTTTGCACGTTCCCGAACAATAGCATTTACAATAGAAGAAGCATATTTTTCCTCCCCATACTCTCTCAAAATACGAATAAGAGCTTCCTTAGTATAAGTATGAATAACTTCTTTTGCTGTTTTTGAGCTGTTTTGATCCATACGCATATCAAGTATTGCATCCTTATGAAAACTAAAGCCCCTATAATCCTCATCTAATTGTGGACTAGAAACACCTAAATCAAATAAGAAACCATCTACCTTTTCAATATTCCTTTTTAGTAATTCTTCCTTTAAATGTACAAAATTACTATAAATAATTTCATAATTCGTACCAATAGAAGCAAGTTTTAAAGAACTATGAGAAATAGCTTCCCTATCTTGGTCAAAGGCGAATAAAAACCCCTTTCTTATTCTTTTTAATATTTGAAAGCTATGACCTGCATAACCAAGTGTACAATCTACAATAACACTATCTTCTTTTAAAGCTAAAGAAGTAATACTTTCTTCCAACAATACACTTTTATGCATAAACCCTCCTACATAGTAATACTAAATAAATGATCAGCCATATCAGAGAAACTGTCTTCATTCGTTTCCATAAAGTTTTCCCATCTTACTTTACTCCAAATTTCTAAATGATCATTTACCCCGATAATAACACAGTCTTTATCGAGAGAAGCATAAGCAATAAGTGGTGTGCTTATATTCATTCTACCTTGTTTATCAAAAGAACATTCACTGGCCCCTGATAAAAAGAAACGCATAAAATTACGAGCCTCCTTTGTATTAGGCAAATCTTTATATTTAAGGATGATTTGTTTCCATTCTTCTAAAGGATATAGAAAAAGGCAATTATCAAGACCCCTTGTTACCACAAACTTCTCTCCAAGTTCATATCGAATCTTAGAAGGAATAGTAAGTCTCCCTTTTTCATCAATTGTATGATGATACTCACCCATAAACATTTTATCACCCACTTTTTGACACACTTATCCACTTATAACCACATTTTACGCTATAAAATAAGTTTTGTAAATAGTTTCATGTAAAAAAAAACACTTATTTACACAATAAGTATTTAAGAATTTATTCAGTATCTAACACTTTTTTATAATAAAATTATAAACATAAAAAACACTTGAGAAGTAGTAGCATACAAAATACCCGTTTCACCCTTTTTTACAGCAGATATCACTGTTTCACTTCTGCAATAGTAGAACCATCCTCTTTCAAAAGGTGTTTTATCAAATTGCACCCGATTTTACTTGTAACCCTACACATCTCATGCAACTGTAATGGTTCTTCTCTTTTCTCTCTTATTTCCACTACTATCAGAAGCAGTATAGCGAACAACATATACTCCAGGAACATGTAAACTGACATTCCCTTGAGCAGTTACAGTAATATCCTCCCCTGAATTATCACTTGCACTTACCCCTTCCATTAAATCAAAACTCGAAGAAGAAATAGAAATAGTTGTATTTTTTGGAGTGGTAATAATAGGTGGTGTAGTATCTACAATAAGTACAGTTCTTTTTGTTTGTGCCTTTTTTCCCTCAATAGAAGTTTCATAGGTAATTTCATAAAGACCAAGTGTAGACATATCTACTTTAGGTACTACTGTTCCTTTTTTATGAACAGTAGTTACAATATTACTACTGGCAATTGTACTACCATTTTCATCATATGCAATTACCCCTAAATCTTCAAAGTCATCTTTACTATTAATTTCTTCTACGATATGTGCCTCGCCCTTTAATACAATCATACCTTTATAAGTAGAATCAGCCTGTAAAGTTCCACTTTTATCATCTACAACAGGTATATATTTATTTTTTGTATAAGTAATTGTAATAATCATATCATCAGGAAAAAGCTTCTTAGTAATTGGATTTTTTAAATCAGTAACAACAAGACCTGCTTTTTTCAAGTGTAAAAGTTGTATAGAAATAGAATCTCCTTCCACATCAGGTAAAGCAGAAGGAAACTTTTTCACCCAATCATTACTTGCCTTTACAATATTATCAATTTGAATTTTATAGGCTTTCTCTTTGGCTTCTAGCATAACACTTGTTATAATAGGATAAACAATAGTTGTAATAAGTGCCAAAACAGTTATGGTAATAAGTAATTCAATAAGTGTAAAACCCATTTTATTTTTTTGTTTCATATCATCACTCACTTACTTTAAAATAAGTATAACACTTTTTTTGAAATAGGAAAAGATAAAAAAAGAAAATAGAGATTTTTCACTATTTTCTATATAATTTCTTCTTTTAATTTTGGATTTTTTAAAACAGTAACAAGTTTATCTATTTCTTCTTTTGTATTATAAAAATATAGACTCATTCGGCAAGTATTTTTTATTCCTATTTCACCTTTTAATATTTTTGCACAATGGTTCCCAGCCCTTACACAAATATTATATTTATTTAAATATATAGCCAAATCTTGTGCAAAAACATCCTTTATATTAAATGCGATAATAGCACTTTCACTATTCTCGTTATAAAGAACAATATTAGGTACTTCTTTTAATTTTTCTTTAGCATACAGTAATAATTCCATTTCCTTTTTTTGTATATTCTGCATTCCTATTTCTTTTAAATAAGTAAGAACACTACCAAAACCAATTACACCTGCTATATTAGGAGTCCCTGCCTCAAAAACAGTAGGCAAATCATGATACATTCTTTTGCCTTCTGCCTCAAAACTAGCATTCATTCCTCCACCAAAGAAAATAGGCTTCATATTATTTAAAAGCTGTTCTTTTCCATAAAGAATTCCAAGACCAGTAGGCCCACACATCTTATGGGCAGAAAAACATAAAAAATCAATATCCATTTTTTGTACATCGACTTCCATATGTGGTACACTTTGAGACCCATCCACCAAAACCAAAATATCTTGTTTATGTGCAAGACTTGTAATTGCTGAAATAGGTCTTATATCTCCCATTACATTTGTAACATGTGCTAAAGAAATTACTTTTGTATGAGGAGTTATACTTTTTTCTACATTTTCAATGGTTACTTTATGATCTTCTGTAAGAGGAATGTATTTTACTTCTATCCCAATAGTATCTGCAAGTTCAAACCAAGGCAAAATATTAGAAGCATGTTCACTTTTGGTAATAAGAACTTCATCCCCTTTTTTTAAATGATTACGAAAATATCCAAAAATAATTTTATTTAAAGAATCAGTAGCATTTGCTGTAAAAATAATTTCACGAGTAGAAGAAGCTCCAATAAAATCCTTAACAAGACTTCTTGTATTTTCATATAAGGCATCTACTTTTAAACTAATATCATAATCCCCTCTATGTGCATTCGCACTATAATGATTATAATAATCACTTATTGTTTGTGCTAAAACCTTAGGTTTTAGAGTGGTCGCCCCATTATCAAAATAGATAATATCATCTTTTAACATTTCAAAATCTTCTCTATGCATGTAATCACCTCCAATACATATCAATTACTTGTGCAAGTCTTTTATCCTCAAAAATAAGCTTTTGTAAAAGAAAACCTTTTAAAAGCAGCTTACAAGCCTCCTTCTTAGAAATCCCCCTACTTTCTAAATAGAAAAGAGAAGAATCTTCTAAAGGTCCAATATGAGCAGAGTGACTTGCTTCCACTTCATTTTCTTCGATAAAAAGATTAGGTTTTATTTCACTTTTTTCTCTGTTAAAAGTCAAAATTTGGCTATTTTGGTTCATTTTAGTATAACGAATGTTTTTTAAAACAGTATTAGATACCAAAAAACAAATACTACCATCCAAACAAGTAATGCCATGATTATAAAGAAGACATTCTGTATGATTTGCTCGATGAAAGATTTGGGTATTATATTTTTCTTTTGCTACAGAAACAGTTTTACAAACATAATATACCTTAGCACCCTCTCCTTCCAAAAAAACAGTTGCTTCTTCTTCATGAGAATGTGTAAGACATATTTTATTAAGTGTTAAAAAACCATCTGCATTAATAGTATAAGATTCTTTATGAAAGTTACCTTTTCCTTTTTTAAAAAAGAGAAAATTAACTTTTACATTTTTATTTACAACAAAAACCAAAGAAAAATTTTGTATATCTTCTACTTCAAGTGTTAATGTACAATCTTTTATAATTTGAAGATGAAGCTCTTGATTTTGCAAAGAAAAAAGTATCTCTTCCTCTTTTACTTTTTCAGTTATTTTATCAGGACCCACTATTATTATATTCTTAAAATCATTTCTCATAGATGGTACCTATACTATTTTGCGTAAAAAAATCAAAACCTTCTTTTTCAATTTGTTTGACCAAACTAGCATCTCCCGTCTTTTGGATACTTCCCTTTTCCATAATATGTACAAAATGTGGATGAATATAATTAAGAAGTCTTTGATAGTGGGTAATAATTAAAATTGCAGGTTTATTTTCCTGATAATAATCCATAATAGCTTCCCCTACAATACGAAGACTATCTACATCAAGACCCGAATCTATTTCATCTAATATAATAAAACTAGGATGAAGTAAATACATCTGTAATATCTCATTTTTCTTTTTTTCTCCCCCAGAAAAATCTACATTTAAAAAACGATGAATCATATTTTTATCCATACCAAGCTTTTGAACAATCTCCTCTTGCGTTTTAATAAAATGCATCAGCTGAAAAGAATCTCCTTCTTTTTCATGAAGAGCAGTTCTTAAAAAATCAGATTCACGAACACCTTCTATTTCAGTAGGCATTTGATAAGCCATAAAAATTCCTAAATGTGCTCTCTCATCTGGTAACATATTATGAATCTCTTTATTTTTATATGTAATAGTTCCCTTTGTAATTTTATAATGGGGATCTCCCATAATAACCTTAGAAAGAGTAGATTTTCCTGTCCCATTAGGTCCCATAATAACATGGATTTCCCCTTCATTAATAGTAAGATGAAAATCTTTTAATATTTCTTTATTTTGTATATGAACATGTAAATGATTGATTTCCAGTGTATTCATAAAATCACTCTCCTTTTTTATTTTACCAAAAAAATACTATTTTAACTAGTATATGTATAATATTTTAAAGATTCTTCCATAATAAAAATAGAATATTCGCAGATATTCACGAAAGACATTTGTCTTTTTTTCTTGCGATCTTTTCAAAAGTATCTTATAATGAAAAAAAGAAAGGTGGAATATATGGATTGTTTATTTTGCAAAATTATAAAAGGAGAAATTCCTTCATATACAGTATATGAAGATGAATATGTAAAAGTATTTTTAGATATTCATCCAGATAGTAAAGGACACATGCTTATTATACCAAAAGATCATTACAAAGATCTAAAAGACATACAAGAAAAGGTTCTTTCTCATATTATGAAAATTGCGAAAAAAATGAAAGAAAAATTAGAAGAAAAATTACAAATAGATGGACTTACATTAGTACAAAATAATGGAGAAATACAAGAAGTAAAACACTTTCATTTACACTTAAAACCTTATTACAAAGAAAAAACAGAAATAGAAGATATAAAAAAAACATATGAAATTTTAAAAGAAAGTCTATAAAGGCTTTTTTATTTTAGGATAAATTTTCTTCCTACATAAATACCACCAAATTTAAAAAAAAGATGTTTCTACATCTTTTACTGTACCACAGATTCACTAGTTTCTCCACTTGCAGTAGAAGAAACATTTCCACCATTAGGAGAAACAAACCAAACATTACTAATATCACAACTGGCAGAAGAAGGAGCTGGATCAGGCATATCCAATTGAATTAAAACAGGTACCTTAAATGCATTTCCAAATCCTACACAAACACCTGGTTGTAAAATACGAAGTTTAGTAATAACTTCTGTAGTAATATTAGGAATCATTTCTTTAATATAGGAAACATCTTTAGGATGAAGCATTTTAAAAATAAGAAAATTAGTACATTGTGATAAAGTAGTTTCGGAAAGTTCAGAAGGTCTTTGGGAAATCAGTCCTAAAAGAACACCATATTTTCTTCCTTCTTTTGTAATTCTTTCAAAAATATTATATCCAAGAACATCTATATCTCTATCATTTTGTACATAACGATGTGCTTCTTCCAATACAATATGGAAAGGAAGCGTTTGCCCTTTACTATCCTTGGCATAATCAAATAACAATTTAGAATATATTTTTGTAATGGTTTTAGCCAAACGATCATCTATATAATTAATGTTAAAATTAATAATTTGTGCCTTCTGACCATTAGAAGCAGTTAAAAGTTTACGTATATATTGGTCCCTTGTAATATATTCTGGATAATCAAAATAAACTCCATAATCCCCATTGACAAGGGAATGAAGACGAACTCTTAAAATATTAGCCTCATCATAAACACGATCGCTTTTTAAACTTCCTTCTGATATTAAAGCAAAATCAAAAGCATCTACTAGATCTTTCAAACTATATTTAAAAGTACCATCAGGAATTCGTAATTCTAAACTATCATCTAAAAATTTCTCCATAAAAGTAGTTAAAAGTTCCATTTCACGAATTTTCCCAGAAGCATCAATAAGTAAACACTGTTTTAAAGGTCTCACATAACCAGGTTGAAAAATCTGTGTTTCAAGATTCAGTTCCTTTGTATTATAAGTAGACAAAACTGAAAAAATCTGATCACGAATTTGGGCAGGAGGTTTCCCACTAGATAAAATATCAATAAGAGCTCTTGCAATAATATCATTTTTATGTTTAATAACTTCCCCCTCTTCTCGCCCAAAAATAGTAACCAATTTCAAAGCTTTTTCAATAATAGGAAGCTGAGAAGCACTCTCCACTCCAAGTAAAAGTGCTATATCATCAGTAGTAAGAAGCCAAGGTGGAATTTTAAGAACTTCAGAAGAAGAATGTATATCAGTAGTATAGGCCTTAAAATGAATATTAGGTGCCATCTTATTGATATCTTTAAAAGAAGAATGATATTCACCATAAGCATCAAAAATAAAGATACTTGCTTTATAAGGAACAACTTTTTCTTTCAAAAATAAATTTTGGAAAATACGAGCTATACTACAAGATTTTCCACTACCAGTAGAACCAAATATAGCAAAATGATTACTAAAAAATGAATTAATATTTACACCTAACTTTATATCTTTATAAATAGGACTCTTTCCTAAATAAAGGTCTTTTTCTTCTTTATAATCATCTATTCCAATAATAAGAGGAATTCTCTCTTTTGAAATAAGTTTTGTATTAGCCCCAAAAGAAGGCTTTTTAATAACGCCAAATACAAATTGCTCATTTACAATTTCCCCAAGCAAATTAATATAGGCAAGGTCATCTTTAATATCTGTAATTTCTCCAACACAAAGTTTATCTGGATCTTCCATAACAACATGTAAATTTAATAAAGTTGGTATTTTATCTAGTTCTAAAGTAAGCTTTAAAATAACTGTATTTTCTTCTATCCCAATAATTGTGCCTAACATAGCCACCATCTCCTATTATAGATTATACACAATTTTTTATGAAAAAAAAAGAAAATTTTCTCTATTTATGATAATATTACTCTTTTCTTACACATATTTTTTAGATACCCCAAATATATAATAAAAAACAATCTAAATGAATTTTTTTCTTGTATAAATACAAATATCATATTTACTATCAATTGTAAAAACAGTATCTGATGTAATCGTTAAAAAACCAAGCCCTTCTATTACCAAATCTTCTCCTTTTTTTACAACTATTTCCCTTTGATAGCAATAATCACTTGGTTTTTGGTAAAATCTTTTTATAGAAAGAGAATTGGAAAAATAAAGTGTCATATTTACATCAAAAGCACCAATAGAAAGAAAATCTTCTACAACAATATATTGCTTTCCTTTTACTTGATAAGTAATAGGTCTAAGTTCTTTTTTAGGCATAATTTTTTTCAATATTTTTTCATCTACCATATCTATTAAGCTATTTTGTATAAGAAGACCAGGTGTATCAATAATAGTAAGTTCACTATGAATAGAAATAGAAAGCATATCCAATGTAGTAGAAGGCATCATACTTGTGGTAAGCAAATTTTCCTTATCAGAATAATGATAAATAATCTGGTTAATAAGAGTAGATTTACCAGCATTAGTATACCCTACTACATATACAAAATCACTTTTTTTATGAATATTAATTTTTTCAAATAAGGAGTCAAAATGATAATTTTTAATACTACTTACAACTTCTATATCCACAAAAGAAAAAGACATCTTCTGAAAATAAGAAATCAGTTTTTGATCATCAATTTTTTTAGGTAAAATATCTCTTTTTGTAAGAACCAAAAGAATATCATTGTGTAAATATTGACTAATTTCCTCAATATTTTTATGAAATAAAAATAAATCTACTACCAAAACAACTAAATCATTCGTATCATTTATTTTTTTTAATATGGATATATAATCATTGTTATCTTGTATAACTTTTTGATATTCATTATAATTTCGCATACGAAAACATCTATTGCATAATCCATTTTCTTTTTTTAAAATATAACCAAGCATAGAAGGATGTTCTGTTTGTAAATATACACCACAACCCTTACATCTATTCATCATATACACCTCTTTTCCATAATTTTTGTAATTCTAATTTTTTTATAATTTTATTTTCACGATAACGATTGATTTTTGTTAAAAAGAAATCATTTGTGGAAAGAGGCGTAACAAGTATTGTATAAATGCCAAACTGATTCCCTCCTACTATATCTGTAAGTATTTGATCTCCTATAATGGCTGTTTCCTCTTTGACAAAATTATTTTTTTGAAAAACTTTTTGAAATCCAATAGAATAAGGTTTAAAAGACATAGCATATCCTTTTACACCTAAAGCTTTTTCAAATATTTGAACCCTTCTTTTAGGACTATTTGAAAAAATCATAACTGTAAAACCATCTGCTTGTAATTGCTGAAATAACTTTCTGGCTTTTAAATTTATTACTTTTTTATGGGCTTCTACAATTGTATTATCTAAATCAAAAAGTAAAGTTTTTATGTTTTTAGATTTTAACTTTTTATAGGAAATTTCATAAATATTTTTATAATAAAAATCAGGAATATACTTTTGCATCACATCACACTCTTTACTATCATTTTATTTATTTTCTAATAAAATATTTTCTATCTCTTCTTTTAAAAAACCCTTACTATATAACTTTTGCTTAATGCGAAAATAAAGTTCTTCTCCTTCATATTTTAAAGAAAGCTTTTTGTATACCTTTTGGTATTCTTTTAAAATAACATGGTTTTCTTCTATAAAACAAGCATCAAAAACATCTATTATCATTTTTTCCTCAAAACCTTTTTCTTTAAAAGACTGTAATATTTTATTTTTTAAAATATATTTAGAATATTTAGTATTATTTTTAACTTTCTTTTCTACTTGTTTATATAATTTATCATAAAAAACAGAAGGATCTATTTGCTCCAAGGCACTTTGAATTTCATCTTCTAAAATCCCATAAGAAAGTAAGTTTCGATAAATAACAAAAGGTCCATCGTTACTTAAATATAGTCTATCATTTATATAACAATCCGTAAACCTTTTATCATCAATTAAACCATTTTGTACAAGAGTATCAATAATGTTTTGTTTTTCTTGGTTTGTTATACTTTCCTTTGTAAGAAATGTTTTTATTTCTTGTAAAGAACGATACTTAATACTTATTAAACGAACCATTTTATGATAAACATCATAATAAGAAGTCTCATGTACTAGAAGTTTGAGTTTTTCTAAATCAACTTCTTTTTGATAAAGTAGATTTTCTCTTAAAACAACATCATCATATGTAAGAATAGATTCTTTATTATCAAACAATATTTTATATTTACCACTTTTCAATTTTGTTATTTTTTTAATTTGCATAGACTCACCTATTTCTATTATAGCAAACATTTGTTTTGTAGTAAATAGATTTATGAAAAATCAAAAATTTTATAAAAAAAGCATGCCTATGCATACTATTTTTCCTTTTCCTCCACTGTATTTTCTTTTTTAGTTTTTTCTACCTTAGGAAGTGTATCTTTATGAGAGAAATTAAGTCTACCTCTTTTATCATATCCAAGTGATTTTACCAAAAGTTCATCCCCTACTTTAACAACATCAGAAGCTTTTTCAACTCTCTCATTAGCAAGCTTAGAGACATGTACCATTCCTTCACAACCTGGCCATATTTCTACAAAACATCCAAAATCCTCTACTTTAGTAACAAGGCCTGTATAAATCTTGCCATCTTCTACTTCTCTTACAATATCTTTAATCATTTGTGCTGTTTTTAAAATAATATCTTTGTCTGTATGATAAATAATAACTCTACCATCATCTTCCAAGTCTACTTTAACTGCATTTACATCTGTAACAGCTGTAACACCAGATGCATCACAAATAATTTTAGTAATCATTTCTCCACCTTTACCAATAACATCTTTAATTTTATTTGGATCAATTGTAAAGGTTTCCATTTTAGGAGCATATTTAGATACTTCTTTTCTAGGTTCTTTGATCTCTTTTTCCATGACATCCAAAACTTGCATTCTTGCCTTTCTTGCTTGTTCTAAAGCTTCCTTCAAGATTTCTTTTGTAATTCCTTTTATTTTGATATCCATTTGAAGAGCACATATACCATTTCGAGTACCAGCTACTTTAAAATCCATATCACCCAAATGATCTTCCATACCCTGAATATCTGTTAAAACCTGATAAGAATCACCATCTGTAATAAGACCCATTGCAATACCTGCAACAGGTGCTTTTATAGGAACTCCTGCTGTCATAAGGCTCATACAACCAGCACAAATAGAAGCTTGAGAAGAAGAGCCATTACTTTCTAATATTTCAGAAACAACACGTATTGTATATGGGAATTCTTCCTCAGAAGGAATTACCCTAGCAAGTGCCTTTTCCCCAAGAGCACCATGTCCAATCTCTCTTCTACCAGGTGCCCCATAACGACCTGTCTCCCCTACTGAAAATTGAGGAAAATTATAATGAAGCATAAATCTTTTTTGATCTTCCAAACTCACACCATCTAATATTTGGTGTTCTCCTAAAGCACCAAGTGTTGTAATAGATAAACTCTGTGTTTGCCCTCTTGTAAATAAAGCTGAACCATGTGTTCTAGGAAGTAAATCAATCTCTGCTGATAATGGTCTTATTTCATCCATCTCTCTTCCATCAGCTCTAATATGTTCTTTTACAACAATATCGCGAAACAAACGATATTCTATATCTTCTAAAACCATACGAACTTTGATAAGAAGTTCTTTTTTCTCATTTTCTTTTAAATCTTCACTTTCTTCTTCATAACGTGCAAGAATATTTTCTTTAATTTCCAAAATAGCAGAAGCTTGTTCTAACTTGCCACGAATACGCAGTGCTTTATCTAAAGGTTCACTTGCTACTTTTTCTATTTCTTCTTTCAAAGAATCAGCAATTTCTAATTTCTCATATTCCATATCAGGAACTCCTACTGCCTCTATAATTTCCTCTTCAAAAGCAATCAGTTCTTTTACTGCCTCATGACCAAATAAAAGTGCCTCTAACATATCATCCTCAGAAGCTTCAGAAGCAGAAGATTCTACCATGTTAATAGCATCTTTTGTTCCAGCAATTGTTAAATCGATATCTGATTTTTCCATTTCCTCTACTGTAGGGTTGATAACAAACTCTCCATCAACTCTTCCTACTTTTACAGCTGCCACAGGTCCATCAAATGGAATTTTAGAAATAGATACAGCTAAAGAAGAACCAAACAAAGCTGTCATTTCTGGAGAATTATCCTGATCAACAGACAAAACAGTATTAACAACCTGCACCTCATTTTTAAATCCCTCTTTAAATAAAGGTCGAAGAGGTCTATCAATCATACGTGCAGCAAGAGTTGCATTATCAGTAGGTCTTCCCTCTCTTTTAATAAAACCACCTGGTATTTTGCCAACAGAATAAAGTTTTTCTTGATACAACACCATAAGTGGAAAAAAATCCGATAATAAATTAGCTGTCTTACTAACAACAGCTGTAGACAAAATAACAGTATCTCCATATCTTACTAAAACAGCACCATCTGCTTGTTTAGCAAGATTTCCATGTTCTACTACTAATTCTCTACCACGAAAATTAAATGTAAATATTTTTTTCATATATCCTCCTATAACGTAAAAACACTCAAAAAAGAGTGTCTACTTGTTTTATTATTTTCTTAAACCTAAACTTTTAATAAGCTCACGATATCTAGTAACATCTTTTTTTAGTAAATAGTTAAGTAAGCTTCTTCTTTGTCCTACTTTTTTAAGAAGTCCTCTTCTAGAATGATAATCGTGTGCATGTACTTTTAAGTGTTCAGTAAGTTCTTTTATTTCTTCTGTTAAAATAGCAATCTGTACTTCTGGAGACCCTGTATCTCCTTCACTTCTTGCATATTTCTTTACAATACTTTCTTTTACTTCTTTTGCTAAAGCCATATATAACATCTCCTTTTCTTAAATTCGCTTAAATCCTAGTTATAAATTGGAGTTTTTTATAACCACGAAATAAGTACATTTTTAATATACACCATATTTTATGTTTATGCAAGCAAATTTAATATAATTGAATAAAATACACATTACTTTACACTTTACTTAAAAAGCATTTTAAAAGGTTTAATCAAATTTCCATGATAAGGTCGATAAAGTGCAAGTAAGCTATCATCTTCACGCACAAACAAAGGATATTCTGTTTGGTATATATTTTCTAAAACACAACCATTTAATATCTTTTCTTCTAATTTTTTATCTACCTTTATCTTAGTATAGGATAAAAGAGCTGTTTCTATACTTTGAAAAGTAAAATTTTGATTTTCTATATCTTCTAAAGTATATGCATTTTCTATAGAATAATTTCCTTGTCTAGTTCTATGAAGACTTTGCATGCATCCAATAGTTCCTAAAGAAGAAGCTATATCAGAAATAAGACTTCTAATATAAGTTCCTTTACTTACTTTACAAGAAAAAGTAAAAATAGTTTTTCCATCCTGATAAAGAACATCTCCTTCTAAATGTGTAGAAAAAATAGTTACCATACGAGAGGGAATTTCCACATCCTTATTTTCTCTTGCATATTCATATAATTTTTTTCCTTTTATTTTCACAGCTGAATAAATAGGAACTTTTTGCATATATGTTTTTTGAAAAAGAGAAAGCACTTTTTCTATTTTTTCTTTTTCTATATATACATTTTCTTCCTTTAAAACAGTTCCTGTTACATCAAGTGTATCTGTAGAAAGCCCTAAAACAACACTAGCAAAATACTCCTTATCATAAGCTGTCACAAGCTCAGAAAGTCGTGTTGCTTTTCCTACACATAAAACAAGTACACCTGTTGCAAGAGGATCTAATGTTCCTGTATGACCAATTTTTTTTGTATTTAAAAAAGAAGATACTTTATTTACTACATCTCTACTTGTATATCCTTCTTTTTTATCAATAACAAGAATTCCATTCATTTTATCCCTCCTTGTAAAAAAGCAAAGATTACTCATCCTTGCTATTGTTATATAAAATAAGTAGTCTCAAAAGTTGTAAAATGCTAGATAAGAAAGAAGCTACATAAGTAAAAGCAGCTGCAGACAACATCTCTTGTACATATTCTGTTTCCCTTTCATCTATAATTTTAAGTTGTAAAAGCATTTTTTCAGCTCTTTTAGAAGCATCAAATTCTACAGGTAAAGTTACAAGTTGGAATAAAATAGTAGCAAGAATCATAAAAATACCAACTTTTAAATATCCAATAATACCTACAAATAAAGCAAAAATAGAAATAAAATAACCAATATAAGTTACAAAGCGAACAATAGGAACAAGCATACTACGAATACGCATAAATGTATATTCTTCTTTATCTTGTATAGCATGTCCACATTCATGTGCAGCTACTGAAATAGCTGCGATATCATCGCCATGAAAGATAGCAGAAGAAAGACGAATTACTTTACGAGTAGGATCATAATGATCAGTAAGTTCCCCTTTTGTCTCTATGACATGAATAGAAGTAAGAGCATTTTCATCTAATATTTGTCTTGCAACTTCTACACCAGAAATTTTTTTCTTACATGTAATATTTTTACTATAACGATAAGCACGACTTACTTTACTTTGGGCATAGAAAACAATAATAATTCCGAAGAAAAAAAGTAATGTTGTAAAAATATCTTCTAAATGTAAAGTAGCATAATTCAAAATATCACCTTCCTATTTCATAAAAAGTACCTTCTCTAGTATCTTTTAAAATAACATTTTTATCTAAAAGTTCTTTACGAATCTTATCTGCCTTCTCATATTCTTTATTCTTCTTTGCTTCATTTCTCTCTTTTATTTTTTGTTCAATATATTCTTGAAAAGAAGCATCTATATTTTGTCTATCTTCTTTAAGTAAATCTAAAGAAAGCACTTGATCCATTTCTTCGATAATAGCAAGCTTTGTACTTGCAAAACAATCACTTTTTAAAGTATCATATAAAACAGTTAAAGCAGAAGAAGTATTTAAATCATTTGCAAGTGCCAAAGAAAATTCTTTTAAATATTTTTCTTTTATATCATTTTGTATATCCTTTTTCTCTTCTTTTTTCAAAGAACGAATTTTATGAAGTAACTTTTCATAAGTAACCTTTGCCTGATCTAAAGCATCAAAACTAAATTCTAATGTTTTTCGGTAATGAGAATTTAAGCAAAAGAAACGATATACAATAGGATTATAACCCCTTTTTTGTAAATAAGACACTGTCAAAAATTCGCCACTTGATTTAGCCATTTTTCCATTTTTATCATTTAAAAATTCGCCATGCATCCAATATTTACACCATTTATGTCCAAGAAAAGCCTCACTCTGTGCGATCTCATTTGTATGGTGTGGAAATATATTATCGACAGCACCACAATGAATATCCAAATATTCTCCTAAATATGTAAGAGCAATTCCAGAACATTCAATATGCCAACCAGGATACCCTACTCCCCATGGAGAATCCCATTTCATGATTTGATCTTCAAATTTAGAAATAGTAAACCACAATCCAAAATCATATGGATTTCTTTTTTCCAAATCTTCTTCTACATCTTCACGAACAGCTACCATAAGTTCTTCTTTACTACGTCCAGATAACTCATAATAATTTTCGATTTTACAAATATCAAAATATACATTTCCACCAGCTTGATAAGCATAACCATCTTGCAGTAATTTTTCTACTATTTCAATATATTTATCAATATGCATAGAAGCTTTTTCTATAGTATCAGGTCTTTTAATACGAAGTGCATCCATATCTTTAAAAAAAGCATCTGTATAAAAATCAGCTATTTCATAAACTGTTTTATTTTCCCTTTTTGCTCCTTTTAACATTTTATCTTCACCAGTATCTGCATCACTTGTCATATGACCTACATCTGTAATATTCATAACTCTATTTACTTTATAACCTAGTAAATGTAATGTTTTTTCTAAGATATCTTCAAAAATATAAGTACGAAAATTACCAATATGTGCATAATTATAAACTGTAGGACCACATGTATACATATTTACAATTCCTTCTTGATGAGGAACAAATTCTTCTATTTTCTTAGTAAGTGTATTATATACTTTCACTTTTTCACCTTCTTTATTTTATTATAGCATAGTTTTAATAAAGTAAATAGATATTATAGGATTTCACACCCAATAAGTTCTATTTCATTAGATAAATATTCATCCTTTAATTCTATTTTTTGACTCAAATTAGTACTTAAATATTTTTTAAAATCATCTGGAAATAAAGTACAAATTTCTCCATTTATTTTTTCATTTAAAAGAACACTTCCAAGAAAATTAGCACCACTAGATATTCCAACACCAAGACCAAGTTCTAAGGCTAATTTTTGACTCATGATAATTGCATCTTCTTCTCGAATTCTAAAAACTTCATCAATAATTTCTGTATCTACTATTTTAGGCAAAAAACCATCTGCTATTCCTTCTATTTGGTGATATTCCTTCTCTACATTTCCTGTTAAAATACTTGTAAAATAGGGTTCTACTGCTCCAATTACAGTATTCTCATTTTGTTCTTTTAATTTAAGAGCACATCCCATTAGGCTACCCCCTGTGCCAATTCCTGATACAAAGCCATCCACTTTTTCTAATTTTTTTACAATCTCTGTACCTGTAGTTTGATAATGTGCAGTTACATTTTCTAATTTTTCAAATTGATCTAATCTATAACCACCTATTTTTTTAGCAAGTATATTTGCCTTTTCAATACATGCTAAATAGCCACCCTCTTCTTTAGAAACTAAGTGAACATTTGCTCCATATAGTTTTAATATTTTTAATCTTTCTTCACTTACAAAATCAGGAATAAAAATATGTACAGGATGACCATAGTAAGCACCAAGCGCTGCTAAACTAATTCCTGTATTTCCACTAGTTGCTTCTATAATAGCATCTCCATCTTTTATATTTCCATTTTCTTTATTTTTGGTAAGTAAATAATAAACCATCCTATCTTTAATACTTCCTGTTAAATTATAATATTCAAGTTTAGTATAAATATATTTTTCTTCACCCCTTATTTTATAATGTATTTTAACAAGGGGTGTATTTCCAATTAAATCCTTCATTCTATTCCTCCTATCATACTATACGTAAAAAAGTATTTTAAGTTCAAAAAAAACCACTTTAAAAGTGATTACATAAATATTATTTATTGGGAATAAAGCGAAGTTTTCCATTTTCTTTTTCTATTTGTTCTAATTTTTTTTCTAAAGCATCTATTTTTTGATCCAATTGTCTTTGGTTTTTTTCATACTCTGTCTGATTTTTTTGCATATGTTTTTGAAAATCTTTCTGGTCTTTTGTTTCTATTTTGACATTTTGAAGTTTGCCTGATTTTCCTCCCATACCATCTAACATCTTTTGAAACTTCCTATTATCTTCTTCTACTTTTTGTAATATTTTTCTTACATTTGTTTTTTGTTTCATTATCTTCACCTCATATATAATTACTAAGATACTTATTTTTTTAAATTGCGACTTGTGTTCATTATATCATATTTTTATAAAAAAGAATAATTATTCTCTTTACTACCATTATATACCAAAAAAAATTATTTTCCTTGAAATATTATAACAAAAGCTGCTTATACATAGTATAACTATATTATAATATCTACCATACATAAAAATATGACGAATTTTAAAAAACATATTGCATAATAAATTAGAATATGATATTATATAGAAGCAGTAATGGAAATGGACCTTTAGCTCAGTTGGTTAGAGCATCCGGCTCATAACCGGACGGTCGATGGTTCG
The DNA here is from genome assembly GCA_951801995.1 of uncultured Erysipelotrichaceae bacterium. Taxonomy (GTDB): domain Bacteria; phylum Bacillota_I; class Bacilli_A; order RF39; family UBA660; genus RUG12867. Next base: position 3,022 of record CATOOY010000017.1, on the reverse strand, counting down.
AGTCCACCAAGGTCCACCATTTAAATTTGCGAGTGTGGCGAAATTGGCAGACGCGCTAGACTTAGGATCTAGTGTCTTACGACGTGGGGGTTCAAGTCCCTTCACTCGCACCAGAGAAGAATCTGCTCGAACTTTTATAGTTAGAGCTTAATGATAAATATCAATTCTAGAAATGGAATTGATTTTTTGTTTTGTGAGAAAGTGAGGAGATTCTTAAAATGGTAACAATAAGAAATGAAAAAGTCGAAATGGAAGAAGCACTAAAAAATAAGATTGAGTTTATTTGTAGTTTTTGTAGTACTACTCCTACTATTTTCAAAATATGATGATAATAACCAAAATTATTTATATGTTAATACTGATGTAGTTCAAGAAGGATACGAAGTATATTTAACTAAAAACCAAACTTTATTTGTAAAATATTTTAATAAAGATTTAAATAATAAATATGGTGAATATAAAATAGCAGATAATGTTTTAAGTTTTAATGTTGTAGCCGTAGGACAAGGTGGAGGCAATATGTTATACTTTATAAATGAAGATGGAACAGTTGGAAGTGCTGACACTGAACATGGTATAGGAACTAATAATCAAATTACAATCAAAAAAGATATTGGTTATAAAAACATAATTAGTGTAATAAGTGGAACATTTGGAGACGGATTTAGCGGTGTTAATGGTCCAATATTTATTGACATTAATGGAAATATTTTTAGTGAAAACTTAAAATAAAAGAGCATATGAATTATTTATATGCTTTTAATTTTAGTCAATTTAATGAGGAGCAATGCTCCTTTTTTGATGAGTAAATATCTTTTTTTACTAAATCCACCCCCTATACCTAATAAAATCGATTTTAAAGATTATTCCTGCTCGATTTGATTTAATTAATGTGTTTGTATTAAATCATACTCTCTTATAATTTCACTTCTTGATTTTCCAGCATTCAATAAGTCTGCTACTTGTTTTTTAAATTCATCTGTAAATTTTCTTCTAAAGCTTTTTTCTGACATGTTTTTCCTTCTTTCGTTTTTTCTATTTTAATATGCCCTTATTTTTTATGTCTAATTTATTGTAATCAATCCAAATTTAATTGATAAAATTATAATTTGTTAAAAACTATGATATAATTTTAATATGAATGGAGGTTTTATTATGATTAAAGAGACTTTTAAATACCCTAAATTTTCTGAAGTTGATTTTATTAGATTATATTGTGCAATGAATTTTAAAAATGGATGCTCTCCAATTATAAAACATCATGAATTAGAAAAAAAGTTATTTGGATTTTATTTATTACCCGAATTTAGAGATTTATTTCAAGATATATGCCCTAAAAAAGATTATATAAATCCGGAAAACAGTTATTTGAATTTGGGAACTGCTTTGAATGCAGCACAATTATTTGGACTACTAATATCTATACAAGGCACTGGAGAAATTAGATCAATTATTTCTTGTGATGAGAAAATGGCACAGGAAATAATATCAAATACTGACACAGAAATGGTTAATAAAATGACTAAATTATTTAATATAATGATTGATTTAGATAGAGGTTCAAAGGAAAGGCAATCTTCTCAAATATCCGACGCCGAATCAACTATGGATAATTTTATGAAAAAATTAGATAATGGAGATTTGACATATGATAAAGAACAAACTATTGGCACCAAGTTAATATTAAATGAAAAATTTATTGATGAGCAGGTAAAAAGCTATGATAAATTATTAAAATCACCTATTATGCAAGAAATTCAAGAATCAAAACCAACATTAGTAAAAAAAGGAAAATTTACCAAGTAATTAAAGTAACAAAAAATAATTGCTACTTTTTTAAATTTTTAATAGAATATTAGTAATGATTGTTTTTTATATCAACCATTGTAGTAAAAAATTGTAGATAACTACAACGATGGCTCCAGATTGATAGGAAACTTGCATAAACTAAAAAAGGGGAATTCAATTTCTCCAAGTTGAATGACTCCCCTATTAAAACTGATTAAACACTCATTCTATGAATGTCATTTTTTATTACGATAATAACGATTAGGAATAACAAAATAATAGAAAGATATCTAAGAACTTTCAATATATCTGTTTAAATATTGTAGGAGGTAATATGAAATCTTTATATGGTTTAAAATATATAACAATAAATCTAAATAATTTAAATATAGCTTATGAAATTCAAAAAAGTACATGGCCAGATGATCCAAATTATGATGATTTGTATGATAAAGCAATAAATACAAAAGATGACAATTGTTTTTTTCTTGTATATGATAATAAAACTTTAATTGGAATTACAGGAGTAGATGTTTTTAGAGAATATCCTGATACTATATGGCTTGATTGGTTTACTATTTTACCTGAATATAGAAAAAAGGGTTATGGAAAAAAAGTTTTACTAGATACAATATTATATTGTAAAAATTTAAATAAATATGATGTATTTAGAGTAGAAATTACATCTTATGAAAATAGACCAGCATTATTTTTGTATGATAAAATAATGCAAATGAAAGAAAATTATACAATAGAAGATACAGACACTATAAAGAATAATACAATAATATATTCTTACTCACTTAATGGAAAATTAAAATTATGGAATAATAAATATTTAGGTTTAAGAGAATATTATGATAATTTAAAATAAAATATGGGAATTTATGGGAATTAGCAATTTTTACTTGCTATAATTCACATAAAAATGGTATATTAATATAATGTGTCTAAAGGAGGAATAAAATGAGTGAATCAAAAACAGAAATATTAAAATTTTATAAAAGTATAAATAAATTAGATAAACAAATAGTACAATTAAAAAATACAGAAAAATTATTAACAAAAAAACTAAGCAAAACAGGTGATAGCAAAAGAGGGAATCACTATTTATCTTTAATAGAAGAAACACTTGAAAATATAAGAATTTTTGAAAAAAAGAAAATAATGATGTTACAAGTTATGGCTACATTAACACCAATGGTAGAAATTAATGTATTAGAAGATCCATATA
>CATOOY010000016.1 GCA_951801995.1 uncultured Erysipelotrichaceae bacterium | reverse complement strand
AATAAATTATTATAATTTTGTGATAAAATGTTCATATGGGAAGACCTCCTTAAATGTTTTCTAACAATTACATTTTATCAAAGGTCTTCCTTTTTGTATGCATTCCCCCAAACCATTATACACAATCTTTTTATATTCCTCATTGACAAAAAAAGATATACTGTTATAATATAGGTGTGTATAAAAAACACAAAGGAGAGAACAAATGGACACAGCTGATACTTTTAAAATAAAGATGATTTTAGGTCTTTTTACGGTAGATAAAGGAAAAATAAAGGTATATTTGACAAAGAAGCAGGGGGATCCTTATAAAGGTCATTGGAAACTACCTAGTAAAGCCCATTCTTATTTAGCAACTTTTTCTTCGACTATTCAATCTTTACTTGAGAAGCCTTTTGGTTTGGAGGAAGTTTATACTGAAGATTTTCAAACTTTTGAAGATAAGGAAATTCATTTAGAAGATAAAGTGGTTCATGTTAGTAGTATTGCTGTAGTAGATAATGTTCGTGCCAAAAATACACAAAACAACACAGAAGAATGTAACTGGTTTGATGTTACACAGTTACCTAAACTTGCTTATAATCATGCTGAAATTATAGAAACAATGGTTTCTTATTTACGTAAAAGACTTCGTGATACAGATATGATTTATATTCTTTTTCCTAATGCATTTACTTTACCAGAGTTACAAAGTTTTTGTGAACAATTAGAAGGTAAAAAATATGATAGACGTAATTTCCGTAAAAAGGTATTTGCTTTGAATGCTTTAGTAGATACAGGAAGTATGAGTGATGGTGTTACAGGGAGGCCTGCTAAATTATATATGTTTAAAAAAAACATAGAGGAAATTAAACTTTTTTAAGGGGGATTTATGAATAATCAAGGTTGGAGTTTAAATTCTTTACTTGCTGGACTTGGTGTTTTGACATTTGCTTTGGTATTTTCTATTGTATTATATGATGCTAAACTTAGAAAAGTGGGTGGGCAAATTACAAGTAGTTCTACTAAAGAGTCTAAAAATAATTATTCTTATTCTGATATAGAAAAGGATTTAGTAAGTGCATGTGAGGCTTATTTAAAAGAGGAATATGGAAAACATATACCAGAAGGTTCTATGCGTATTTCTATAGATACACTTGTTGAAGAAAATTTTTATGATATTGTTTATGACCCAATTCATCCAAAGCAAAAGTGTACAGGTTATGTAACAATAGAAGTTCAAGATAATTATAGTAGTTATCATCCTTATTTAAAATGTGGAAATCATTATGAATCAGGTACAAGATAGACAGATGCGTAAAGCATTTGTTTTTATAAAATGGTATAAAAAAGTCTTGACATCATATACTTTAAAGTGATATATTAATATCGTATTTGACTTGGATTTACTTAGGTAAATCCTTAGTTAATATCAATTTTGAAACACCTGGATGTGTGTATTAGAAAGGAGAAGAATATGCCAACAATACAACAACTAGTTAGAAAAAACAGACGTAAAAAAACACAAAAAAGTAATTCACCTGTTCTTGGGATAGGGTATAATAGTAGAGCAAAAAAAACTACTCATTTAAATTCCCCTCAAAAAAGAGGTGTTTGTACTCGTGTTGGGACTATGACACCAAAAAAACCGAACTCAGCACTTCGTAAGTATGCTCGTGTTAGACTTTCTAATGGGTATGAAGTAACAGCTTATATTCCTGGTGAAGGACATAACTTACAAGAACACAGCGTAGTACTTATTCGTGGTGGACGTGTTAAAGACCTTATCGGTGTTCGTTATCATATCGTGCGTGGTACACTTGATACTGCTGGAATTGATAAGAGAAGACAAGGTCGTTCTAAATATGGAACTAAAAAACCAAAAGATGCAAAATAATAGTGAAAGGAGGATAAAGTTATGCGTAAAAGACGTGCAGAAAAAAGAGATGTTTTAGCAGATCCTATTTACAATTCTAAAATTGTTACAAAGCTAATTAATCAAATTATGTTAGATGGTAAAAAAGGAAAAGCACAAACTATTGTATATAAAGCATTTGAAATGGTTCATGAAAAAACAGGCGAAGATGCTATGGATATTTTTAATAAAGCAATGGAAAATATTGAACCAGATTTAGAGGTAAAATCTCGTCGTGTAGGGGGTGCCAATTATCAGGTACCTATTGAAGTAAGACCTGACAGAAAACGTGCTTTAGGACTTAGATGGCTTACAAATTATGCACGCCTTAGAGGAGGTCACTCTATGGCTGAAAATTTAGCAAATGAAATTATAGATGCTGCAAATGGAACAGGAGCAGCTGTTAAAAAACGTGAGGATACTCACAGAATGGCAGAGGCAAATAAAGCTTTTGCACATTACCGTTGGTAATTAGAAAGGAATTTTTATGGCTCGTGAATATAGCTTAGAAAAAACTCGTAATTTTGGTATCATGGCACATATTGATGCTGGAAAAACAACGATGACAGAGCGTATATTATTCCATACTCATAAAATCCATAAAATTGGGGAAACACATGATGGTGCTGCTCAAATGGACTGGATGGAACAAGAACAAGAGCGTGGAATTACGATTACTTCTGCAGCTACTACAGCTTTTTGGAAAGAACATAGACTCAATATTATTGATACACCAGGACACGTAGATTTTACTGTAGAAGTATCAAGAAGCTTACGTGTACTTGATGGTTCTGTTGCTCTTTTAGATTCTAATGCAGGAATCGAATCACAAACAGAAACTGTATGGCGTCAAGCAGATGAATTTAAAGTGCCTCGTATTATTTTCTGTAATAAAATGGATAAATTAGGTGCAAGTTTTGAAATGTCATTAAAATCTATTGGTGATAGATTAGGTGTAAATTATGCTCCTATTGAATGGCCAATTGGTGCAGAAAGTGAATTTACAGGTATTATTGATTTAGTAACAATGAAAGCTTACCATTATGATGGAAAGCAGGAAGAAGAACCAGAAGAAATAGAAATCCCTGCTGATCTTAAAGATATAGCAGAAGAAAAACATAATGAACTTATTGAAAAAGTTGTTGAATTTGATGATGCTTTAATGGAAAAATATCTAGAAGGTGAAACACTTACTGTTGAAGAGATTAAATCTGCAATCCGTAAAGGAGTGCTTGCTGTAGAATTCTTCCCAGTTATGTGTGGTACTGCACTTGGAAACAAGGGTACAAAATTACTTTTAGATGCTGTTATTGATTATTTACCAGCTCCAACTGATATTGAAGCAATTAAAGGAACAGATAAAAATGGTAAAGAAGTAGATCGTCTTCCTTCTGATTCAGAACCATTTAGTGCACTTGCATTTAAGGTTATGACAGATCCATTTGTTGGTAAACTTACATTCTTTAGAGTTTATTCAGGACATTTATCAAGTGGTTCTTATGTTATGAATAGTACAAAAGGTTCTAAAGAAAGAGTGGGCCGTATTTTGCAGATGCATGCAAATAATAGAACTGAAATTTCTGAAGTATTTGCTGGAGATATAGCAGCAGCAGTAGGTCTTAAAAATACAGTTACTGGTGATACTTTATGTGATGATAAACATGAAGTTATTCTAGAATCTATGGAATTTCCTGAACCTGTTATTGAACTTGCTGTAGAGCCTAAATCAAAAGCAGATCAAGATAAGATGGGGCTTGCTCTTCAAAAATTGTCAGAGGAAGATCCAACTTTTAGAGCAAGTACAAATCATGAAACTGGTCAGACAATTATAGCTGGTATGGGTGAACTTCATCTAGATATTATTGTAGATCGTATGAAAAGAGAATTTAATGTAGAAGCTAATATTGGTAAACCACAAGTTTCTTATAGAGAAACTATTACACAGACTGCTGAATGTGAAGGAAAATACATTAAACAGTCTGGTGGTCGTGGACAATATGGTCATGTATGGATTAAGTTTGAACCAAATCCTGAAAAGGGATATGAGTTTGTAGATGCTGTTGTAGGTGGTGTAGTTCCTAGAGAATATATTCCAGTTACAGATAAAGGTCTTCAAGAAGCAATGCAGACAGGTGTTCTTGCAGGATATCCTATGGTAGATGTTAAAGCAACTTTATATGATGGTTCTTATCATGATGTTGACTCATCTGAAATGGCTTATAAGATTGCTGCTTCTATGGCACTTAAGGAAGCTAAAAATAAATGTAAACCAGTACTTTTAGAACCAATTATGAAAGTACAAGTAGTTGTTCCTGATGAATATTTAGGAAATGTTATGGGAGATATTACTTCTCGTCGTGGTCGTCCACTTGGTCAAGAATCAAGAGGAAATGCACTTGCAATAGATGCAATGGTACCACTTGCTGAAATGTTTGGTTATGCAACTAGTTTAAGAAGTAATACACAAGGTAGAGGAAACTTTACAATGACTTTTGACCATTATGAGGAAACACCAAAGAATATTACAGAAGAAATTATTAAACAAAATGGTGGAAAATAATAAAATGATGTCAAACGATGGGAAAATACTTGCTATTTTCTCTTCGTTGATATAAAATAATAAATGTATACAATTATAAGGAGGAAAAAAAGAATATGGCAAAACAAAAATATGATCGTTCAAAACCACATGTTAATATTGGTACAATTGGACACGTAGACCATGGTAAAACAACTTTAACTGCTGCAATTTCTAAGGTTTTATCTGGAAAAAATGGAAATGAAGTAGTAGATTTTTCTAACATTGATAAAGCACCAGAAGAAAGAGAACGTGGAATTACTATCAATACTGCACACATTGAGTACAGTACTGATACAAGACATTATGCACACGTAGACTGTCCTGGGCATGCTGACTATGTTAAAAACATGATTACAGGTGCTGCACAAATGGATGGAGCAATCCTTGTTATTGCTGCTACTGATGGACCTATGGCACAAACTCGTGAACATATTTTACTTTCACGTCAAGTTGGTGTACCTAGAATGGTAGTATTCATGAACAAATGTGACATGGTTGATGATGAAGAATTATTAGACCTAGTAGAGATGGAAATTCGTGAATTACTTTCTGAATATGGATTCGATGGAGATAATACTCCAATTATTAGAGGTTCAGCTTTAAAAGCACTTGAAGGTGATGCTTCATATGTTGAAAAAATTGATGAACTTATGGCAGCTGTTGATAGTTGGATTGAAACACCAGCTAGAGATACTGAAAAACCATTCTTAATGCCAATTGAAGATATCTTTACTATTACAGGTCGTGGTACAGTTGTTACTGGACGTGTTGAAAGAGGTCAATTAAAACTAAATGATGAAGTTGAAATTGTTGGTATTAGAGATACTAGAAAAACTGTTGTTACAGGAATTGAAATGTTCCGTAAACAATTAGACTATGCAGAAGCTGGAGACAATGCTGGTGTACTTCTTCGTGGAATTTCTCGTGAAGATGTGGAAAGAGGTCAAGTACTTGCTAAACCAGGAAGTGTTACTCCACATACTAAATTCAAAGCACAAGTTTATGTACTTAGCAAAGAAGAGGGTGGAAGACATACTCCATTCTTCAGTAATTACCGTCCACAATTCTATTTCAGAACAACAGATGTTACTGGTGTTATTGAACTTCCAGAGGGAGTTGAAATGGTAATGCCTGGTGATAACGTTGAAATGACAGTAGAATTAATTCATCCAATTGCTATTGAAAACGGAACTAAATTCTCAATCCGTGAAGGTGGTAGAACAGTTGGTGCTGGTAACGTTTCTGAAATTATTAAATAAAAAAGCAAAAAAATTATTGATAATATATCAATAGTTTTTTTATATATGGAAGAAATGCATGAAAAAAGGAATTATTTCGATTCCTTTTTTTGTTTTATTTTATTTGGTTTATTCTTTGTTCCAAAAATATTTCGAATAGGTGCTGTATTTTTATACATGAAATATAGTCCTTGGTTTGTAATTAATTCGAAGTCTCCTATATATTCATAAAAAGTACTACCAAAGCTAGCTTTGAAATCATTTAATCCTTTGTATTCATTTTCTTTTAATGTTACATTTGTAGCACCACCTAAATTAAAATAGTGGAATCCTTCTTTTGCATATTTTTCTATAAGGGACCATAATAGTAAATGTTTACCACAAAAATCTTTTAGGTTTTTATCATAACTATCTGTGTATAAATAAACAGTATCACGATATTTAATGACAAGAGCTGTTGCTATAATAACACCTTCTGGGTAGTCTCTTAAAAGTGTTGTTGCTCTTACCATTTGCTTTTTATAGCTTTCAAATTTTTTATCTGCTTGTATTTTTTTTGTAATATAGGTTTCTTTTCTTTGAATATTTTTACTTAAAATAATATTATTTAGTGAAGTATTATAGGTTTCTTGATTCTCATATAATTGTTTAGCTAGTGTTAAATAATAGTTTGTATCTAGTTTTGCATAAAAGTAGTCTACTTCTCCTTTTTTACCAAAATATTTATAAATACTATCAAAATAAGATAATTCTTTATTGTAAATGTTTCTGTTTTGTAGATAAAGTTCTTCTAATTCTTTTGGAGAGCCTTTATAAATTTTTACACCTTTGTTCATTGCACTTCTTATTTTATTTCTTAAGCCTCTACTAAAATTTTGAAACAATGTATAAGTAGGTTTACTAAGATCTAATACAGCTTCATACCTAGGCTTTAAAGCTTCAAAATAATGATTAAAACCAAGATGATAATATCCTAATTTTTTTATATTTTCAAAAAGCATACTAAAGTTTTTATTGATTCCTATTAATGTATATTTTTTATCGTATAAAGATTTTACAATCATAGGACATATTTTAATAGCAATTACATCTTTTTTTCCTAAATATTTTTTTATAGCAATTGTAAAAGCTTCTAATAGCGATTGGTTGGTATAATCTAACAGAAATCCTCTTGGAGCATATGCATATTTGAAACCATATCTTTTATGTATAAGAACAAGAGAAGCAGCTACTAATTTGTTTTCATCGTCTATTAGTCCTAATAAAACGCTATCATAACCTTGTGTATTCATTAAAAATGCATATTCTGTTGTTTGATACATAGAGTCTTGGATGAAGTGGTCTGTAAAATTATTAAATTCTTCATTTGTTAATTCTTTTAAATACATATTTGATGCTCCTTTAAAATTTACTTTTAATATAAAAAAGGCTGTTTGTTTTTTGAAGCCTCTTTTTTTTATTATTATATCATATTTTTTCTAACTATGTTATCTTTTTTTATAACTTGCGCACATTGTTGCTTCTTTTGTTTCTTCTTTTGCACAGGAACAAACCTTAATTTCATTTAAATGACAGCAATCACATGAACAATCACAATGTGAACAATCATGTACGTCACATTTTATTGTTTGTTTCTTTGATTTTTCATTTTCCATTTTTTATCACCCATTACTAGTTTTGTCGAAAAAATGGTTTTTATGCATAATCTTTCTTTCCTTTCGTATGATTTGTTAGGTGAGAAAATGGAAAAAATAAAAATAGGAATTCCAAGAGCTCTTTATTATTATTACTATGGTAAATTATATCAGATTTTTTTTGAAAAACTTGGATTTGAAGTAGTAGTAAGTCCTAAAACAAATAAACAAATTTTAGATAGAGGTTCTTTTTTAGCGGAAAGTGAAATGTGTCTTCCTATGAAAATACTTCTTGGACATATTGATTTTTTAAAAGATAAATGTGATTATATTGTTGTTCCTCGCATTGATAATTTTGGATTAGATGAACAAACTTGTACTAATTTTTTAGCACTTTATGATATTGTTCATAATTTATTTTCTATTCCTATTCTTCATTATAATATAGATGAAATGCATCATGAGGGTGAATTAGAAGGCTTTATTCATATGGGAAAACATTTTTATATTGATATGATTACTTCTATGCAAGCATATGAAGAAGCGAAGGAAGAGATGGAAGTTGAAAATAAAAAAAGACATCGTTTGATGCGAGATTTACTTTTAAAAGATCAAAGAAAAATACTTATTGTTTCTCATCCTTATAATTTGGAGGATTCTCTTATTGGAAAGGATATTTTAAAGTATTTGCAAAAACAAAATATTTTGGCTATTAAATCTTATGATATAGATCCTAATCTTGTTTATAGGGGTCATACAAAAATATCTCCTGGTTTATATTGGCATTTTAGTAAAAAAGAATTAGATAGTCTTGTTTATGCTTATCCTAATATTGATGGTATTGTCTTTTTATCTAGTTTTCCTTGTGCTTTAGATAGTTTGGTATATGAACTTACTATGAGAAAGATACATAAACCTTATTTACATCTTATTATAGATGATATAAATGCAACAGCAGGCATTGAAACACGTTTAGAAAGTTTTTTAGATATTCTTGTCCAGTACTAAAAAGATATCTTTTCCTCTTATGGGGGATTATATGGTGCCTGTTTATTATTTACTTTCTCATATTTTAAAAGAAGAGATTATTATGCCACCTATGATTACACAAAAAACTTTAGAACTTGGAGTAAAACATAGTCCTGAGTTTGTTTGTATGCCTTTTAAATTTACTTTGGGTACTTTTATAGAATGTTTAGAAAAAGGTGCTAATATTCTTGTGCAAGCTGGTGGGGGCTGTAGGTATGGTTACTATGCAGAGTTGCAGGAAGAAATTTTAAAGGAACTTGGATATGATTTTACTTATATAAATTTAGTATCTAAGGGAAAAATGGATATAAAAGAGATAAGAGAACAATTAAAAAAGATAGATATTACTTTTTCTACTAAGAAAAGTATTTATTATGTTTTTATTAGCAGTAAAATGATTAAATATATGGATAAAATAGACTTTTATATAAGAGAAAATATTGGCTTTGAAGAAAAAAAGGGGAGTTTTCTTTCTTTAAAAGGTGAAATGCTCAAGGCTTTTACGAAAGCAAAATCATTTTTTCATTTGTTTTATTTATATCAAAAATATAAATATAAGTTTAGAAAATTGCCTAAAAAAAAGAAAAATAAAAAATATAAGGTTGGAATTATTGGGGAACTTTATACTTTAATGGAACCTTTTGCAAATTATCATATCGAATATGAACTTGCAAAGTATGGTATTGCTATTTTAAGGTATACCAATGTACATTATTTATTATTTGAGAAAAAAAATAAAATAAAGAAATATCTTAAAAAAACAAAGGATTATATTTCTTATAAAATGGGTGCAGATGCAGCTGATAATGTTGCTAGGTGCAAGTATTTATGTATGAAAAAATATGATGGTATTATTCATATGAAATCTTCTTTCTGTACGCCAGAAATAGGAGCAATGCCTATTTTAAATAAGATTTGTAAAGAGTATGATGTACCTATTATTTATTTTTCTTTTGATGCTGCTACATCAGAGGTGGGAATAAAAACAAGGATAGAAGCTTTTTATGATATGATAGAAATGAGGAAGAATAAATGAAAGGATACTTAGGAATTGATATTGGGTCTATTTCTACAAAGGGTGTGGTATTGGATGAAAATGATACTATAATAGCGTCTTCTTATATATGGACAGAGGGAAATCCTGTTTCTGCAGTACAGAGACTCATTTCTCTATTAAAAAAGGAGCTTCCTAGTGATATTCAAATAAAGGGGATTGGGACGACAGGAAGTGCTAGAAAACTAATTGGTCTTATGGTAGATGCTTCTATTATTAAAAATGAAATTACAGCACATGCAGTAGGTACGATGCATTTTCATAAAGATGTACAAACCATTTTAGAAATAGGAGGACAAGATTCTAAAATTATTTTGATTGAAAATGGTATTATCAAAGATTATGCAATGAATACACTTTGTGCAGCTGGAACGGGATCTTTTTTATCTAGCCAAGCAAAGAGGCTTGATATCAATGTAGAGGATTTTGGAGATTTGGCACTGACTTCTAAAAATCCTGTTAAGATTGCTGCACGTTGTACTGTTTTTGCTGAATCAGATTTGATTCATAAAGCACAGGTGGGTTATCCTAAAAAAGATATTGTAGCAGGTCTTTGTAAGAGTATTGTTATGAATTATTTAAATAATGTTGGAAAGGGAAAGAAAATAAAGGAACCTATTGTTTTTCAAGGTGGTGTTAGTAAAAACAAGGGTGTTGTTCACTTTTTTGAGGAGGCTTTACAAACCAATGTAATTGTAGATGAAAATAGTCATTTGATGGGTGCGATTGGCATTGCCCTTTTATCTAAAAAAATGGAAAGTGAAAAAGTATATAATTTAGATGTATGTGATATTTCTTTTGAGACAAGAGGTACAGAATGTAGAGGTTGTCCAAATCGATGTGATATTGTAAGAATATTTAAAGATGGAAAACATATTGATACATTTGGGAATAAATGTGAGGTTGGTTCTAGATAGAAATTTCTATTTTATATAGGAATTTTTTCTTTTTTGTATAGTTCTTATTCTATTTGATATCTAGAGTGGATTTATAAAATATTTTTAGTAAAAAAAGAGCTTTTGCTCTTACTAACTTGAATATATATACTTATTTTTTGATAAATTGTTTTTGATAAAAATTATTATACATATTATACATGGGTTCTTCATCTATCATTTCTATATCAAAGTAATTCATTTTAGGATTGTAGGATGCTAGAAAAGGCATTTGTCTTTGTATTTCTCTCATTTTTTCATTGTTTGCTGTTTGTGTAATAACTGGATATTTTAAAATATCTTTAAAAGGATACCATTTTAAAAAGGGTTCTATATGAATTAATTTTATACCCATTTGATTCCAATCACCCAATTTATATTTTAATTCGTTATCAAATCTTTTCCACATTATGTCATGATATGTACTTTCTTTTTTATATAGTAAAGTTGGAACTCCATATTTTATCCCATCTTCCAGGCCTATATCTGCAAAGGGATCAAAATTTATATGTCCTAAGAAACGGTTACTATATGGTTTTTTATAATAGTCTTTATCACATACAATAATTCCAATATAATAGTTTTCTAAGCTATAGGGGTTGTCCATGTCTTTTTCTATATCTTCTATACAAAAATCATTTATATAACGATCATAAAATATATCAATCGGTTCTATGTCTTGTGGGTAGATACGTTCACTTCCATCATAGTTTGGTAAAATAAGATAAGGTAAGTAATCTTGTAATTTTGTAGCATATATATTTTGTGATTTTGTATATATCATTGGATATTTAGAAAAGTCATCAAAATAATTTAAAAATGGACTTATATGTGTGAGCATAATTCCTTTTGCATTGTATGTATTTAGAGTATACTTTATTTCTCCTTTAAAACGACTATACCGAATATCTCTAAAGGTATCTTTATCTTTTATTACAATAGTAGGAACACCTATTTCTATAGCAATATCTTCCTCTATATCTGCAAAAGGATCCCACCCCTGATTTCCTATAAAATGATTTTTATAATTGTTGGGATGTTTTTTAATAATTCCTAAATAATAATTGTTTAAATTTAAATTCATTTTATACATAATAATTTCTCCTAACGTGTTTTTTTATTTTAACACTTTTTTGTAAAGTAGGCAATCTTCTTTTTTATAAAGCTGAAATTTGTGATATAGTAAAAATAGAGGTGATTATATGAAATTAGAAAATAAAGTGGCACTAGTAACAGGTGGTGCGATGGGAAATGGGCTTGGTATTGTAGAAACATTCTTAAAATATGGTGCAAAGGTAGTTATTTTAGACTACTCTCCTAAAGTAGAAGAAGTAGCTGCTTCTTTGAGAAAACAAGGGTATGAGGTAGAAGGATATGTATGTGATATCTGTGATAAAAAAAAGTTAAAAGAAGTGATGGATAAGGTAGCTGAAAAATATTATACTATTGATATTCTTGTGAATAATGCAGGTGTTGCTAAACTTGCTTTATTTGAAGAAATGACTGATGAAATTAGGGATCTACATTTTGATACCAATTTAAAAGGAACTTGGAATGTTACAAAGGAAGTTTTAGCACATATGGAAAAGGGATCTATTGTGAATCTAGCTTCTGTTACAGGTCCTATGGTGGCAGATCCTGGAGAGGTTGCTTATGCAACTACAAAAGCAGGTCTTATTGGTTTTACAAAAGCACTTGCTAGAGAAATGGTTCCTAAAAATATTCGTGTGAATGCAATTTTACCTGGTTATATTATGACTCCTATGGTAGAAGGAATTGCTAAAGAAACAGATTCTAAAAATCCAAATGCTGTTATTGATGGAATAGCTGAAGGGATTCCTATGGGAAGACTTGGGACTATTCATGAACTTGGGGAACTTGCTGCTTTTCTAGCTAGTGATGAATCTTCTTATATTACAGGAGCTGAATTTGTAATAGATGGAGGTTCTACGTTACCAGAAACAAAGAGTGTAGGGGTTTAACTCTGTTTATGGATAGAAAAATAACTTATACAGGAAATTAGTTAAAATAAGTAAAGGAGATGAAATCGTGCAAGTTATAAAAAATAATAATGCTGTTAAAGGTTCTAATAGTGATAAGTGTAAAACATTAGAATATTCTTTTCATGATAAAGATATAGATTTAGGAATTGCAACTATAACAGGAAGATATCCAGAAAGTGGATTTTGTGTAAATACTGTTAGTAAAGAATTAGTTTATATTCTTGATGGAAATGGAAAATTATATTTTGAAAATAATTGTGTTGAGTTTGAAAAAGGAGATTCTATTTTAATAGATTTGAATGAGAAGTATTATTGGGATTCAACATACTGTATTGTTTCTATGTCTTGTACACCTGCTTGGAGTAAAGAACAACATAAAATTGTTAAATAAATTATTAATTAAAAAATGTAAATAAACAAGAGATTTGTCTCTGTTTTTGATAGTAAATTAAGCCCTGTACTTTTCGTACAGGGTTGTTGACAAAAAATATATATTTTTATATTCTATTTATCTAAGAAGGTAATTTTATGTCAAAGGAAAAAACTATTTCAAGAAATACTTTAGGAATCGGGAATCTTATTTTTTATAATAAGGAAGTCTTTTTTCATCATACTTCTTTAAAAAGAAATCAAAATTCTATAGAAGTGCCTAATAATATATTTCCAAAAGTTCGACCTATCTTATTTGCTCGTACTAAAAAATTAGCTGTGGATCTTGTAAATTGTGTAGGTTATCCAGAAATTCAAACATTTTTTTCTTCTCCTTTTTGTAATGAAAGCACTTCTTTATTTGAATTTGCTTTATTTTATAGTTATTCTTTAGAAAAAATGGAAAATAGTATGGATTCTATGGCTTCTTTTTCTTTATTTGAAGGAATGATGGATGTTTCTACTATTTTACGTACACTTCCTTCTCATCTTTATATAGTAGATGCTGTTTCTTTAGATTCGTATTTAGAAGAATATGGATATCCTGATAATCTTACTGAAGGACAAATTTCTCATATTGTACATTCTTCTAAAGATACAAAATGTAATTTTATGACATCTCTTGCTAAAAACGGAAAAATATCTTTTATAAATGCTCATGAAGCTTCAAAAAAATTAAAATATGGTTCGAATCCTTTTTCTTTTTTTAGACCCAATTTAGTTTATGAACCTAATGTAAAAGAAAGAGTTTATCTAAAAAAATCATAAAATATTTTTTCATAAATATAAATATATTACGAATGTGAATTGACAATTCAAAAGAGATAGTGTATAAAGATAATGAATTCAAAAGGAAGGGATAGTATGGGTAAAAAACTAGTAATAGTGGAATCTCCTCATAAAACAGGACCTATTGGCTCTTATTTGGGACCTGCATATAAAGTTGTGGCTTCTAAGGGACATATTCGTGATCTTTCTACTAAAGGAAAATTTGGCTTTGGAGTAGATATTGAAAATAAGTTTGCTCCAGATTATGTTCCTATAAAGGGAAAAAAATCAGTTATTGATGCACTTAAAAAAGATGCGAAAGATGCAGAAAAGGTGTATCTTGCAACGGACCCTGATCGTGAAGGAGAGGCAATTAGTTGGCACCTTTATGATGCTTTACAATTAGAAGAAGATAAATATGAGCGAGTTGTATTTAATGAAATTACCAAAAATGCTGTATTAGAAGCATTTGAAAATAAAAGAAAAATAGATCAAAATTTAGTAAATTCTCAAGAGACAAGAAGAATTTTAGATCGTATTATTGGTTTTCGTTTGAGTAAGTTTATTCAATCTAAGACATCTGGTTCTTCAGCTGGTAGAGTGCAGAGTGTTGCTTTAAAGCTTATTGTAGATAGAGAAAGAGAAATAGAAGCTTTCCAAAAAGAGGAATATTTTACTATTACTTCTATTTTTGAAGCGATAGAAGCAGATTTATTTGCTTATCAAAAAGAGAAGATAGAGCTTCATACTAGAGAAGAAACAGATGCTGTTTTAGAAAAATTAACAGATACATTTGTTGTAGAATCTGTGGAAAAGAAAAGTAAGAAAAAGGAATCAAAAGCACCTTTTATTACAAGTACTATGCAGCAAGAGGCATCTAGTAAACTTGGTTTCACTTCTAAGAAGACTATGAGTGTTGCTCAAAAATTATATGAAGGAATTGCTTTAGAAGATGAAACAGTGGGTCTTATTACTTATATGCGTACAGACTCTATTCGTTTATCAGATGAATTTATTAAAGAGACTTATTCCTATATAGATCAAAATTATGGAAAAGAATATGTAGGGTATATAAAAAAAGGAAAGAAAAAGGAAAATATACAAGATGCACATGAAGCTATTCGTCCTACTAGTATTTATAGAACTCCTTTATCTGTAAAACCTTATCTTACTATTGATGAATATAAATTATATCGAATGATTTATTTTCGTGCTCTTGCATCTTTAATGAAAAATGCTGTTACAGAAAATACAACAATCATTTTAGATAATCAAGATTATAAATTTAAAACAACAGGACAAATTATTACTTTTGATGGATATTTAAAAGTATATGGTGATTATGAAGATACAAAAGATAGTATTTTGCCAGAAATAAAAGAAAAAGAAGTTTTGACTTCTTTAGAGATAAAAGCAGAACAACATTTTACCAATCCTCCTGCTCGTTTTACAGAGTCTAAACTTATTAAAATGATGGAAGAATTAGGTATTGGTAGACCTAGTACTTATGCACCTACAATTGATATTCTTAAAAAAAGAGGATATGTAAATGTAGTAGAAAAAAAATTTGTTCCTACAGAAATAGGATTTGAAATTACAGATAAGTTACAAGATTCTTTTCAGCATCTTATCAATGTAAAATATACAGCAGCTATGGAAGAAGATTTGGATGAGATAGCAGATGGAAAAGAAGTTTGGTATGAAGTCTTAGATTCTTTTTATAAGGAATTTGCTCCTTCTGTTTCAGAAGCTTTAGAAAAAGTAGAGAAGAAAAAGCCAGAGGAAACAGGGGAGGCTTGTCCTACTTGTGGTCATCCACTTGTGATTCGAAATGGAAGGTATGGTTCTTTTGTAGCTTGTTCTAATTTCCCTACTTGTAAATATATTAAACAAGATGAACAACAAATACATGAAATATGTAAATGTCCAAATTGTGAAGGTAAAATTGTAGAGAAGAAAAGCAAAAGAGGAAAAATATTTTATGGATGTAATAATTATCCATCTTGTAAAACAGCTTATTGGGATATACCTACAGGAGAAAAATGTCCTGAATGCTCTAGTATGTTAACAGAAAAAAATAAAAAAATAAAGTGTTCTTCTTGTGATTATAAGATAGAAAAATAAAACGTGAAATTTTTTCGTTTTCTTTTTTTATATAAAAACTTGTTTATCTATTTTTAGGTGTGATATACTATATATAGTAAAGGAAGTGTTTTATGAAATTATCTTTACGTTCTTCTACTTTAAAAGAAGATTATGGGGTTTTCTCTCTTTATAATGCATTTTTATATTTATTTGAAAAAGAAGAAATAAAGGATAATTGGATAGAGGAACTTATGCGATTTTATCTTCATAAAAAAGAAAATAGAGAAAGAAAATCACTAGAACAGTGGTTTTATGATAAAGATATTGATCCTTTCATTTTTTCTGAATTTGTTACGGGAAAACAAGTAAATGAAACTTTTATAAAGCAGGCATTAATAGAAAAAGGATGCATTTTGGTTCCTATTTATTTAGAAAAACATTATGTAATTGTTACAAAAGTGGATACAGATTTTGTATATATATTTGATCCTTATAGAAAAGAAACACAAGAAAGTTATAATTGGAAATTATCAAAAAACATATTTTTTCATGGGTTAGAAAAAGAGGGTTCTTTAGGTCCTGTAAGAGAAAGAACATGTCTATGTTTGTTTAGAAGCATTAAAATATTTGATTATGAAAAAAATTAGGAGGAAAAGTATGGCCAGATATAGTTTAGTTGTAAAAGCAAGAGATAGCTCTGATACATTTGTTGTTCCTTTTGGAAGAAATACAAAAGGAGCTCCTATTACAAAGGTTCGCTTAGAAGAAATTGATATATTTACCAATTCTTTTCCAGATTTTTTTTCTTTAGAATCTTTTGTAAAAGAAAAATATCATCTTCCTTTTTTATCTTGTCATTTTCAAATTCAATATGTATATGGTGGTAGTGTTCGTTGTCTGGATCCTTTTGTTCATAATTCATTTTTAAAAAGTTGTGCAGAATATAGTTTAAAGCAAAAAAAGATTTCTGCAAAAGGATTGTTGACAGAAGAAGTTCCCTATTTTTCTAATTTTCGAAAAAGAATGTTTCAATATATGCGTACAAAAGAAAGTGTCTTTCTTTTAAAAGAAGATATATCTTCTTTGGTACCTTATGGAATCAAAAAAGAAGTGGAACCATTTTTCTTTTTAGATCAACTTACTCATTTATCTGCTAGTCAAGCATTAGAACTTGCTGATATAAAAGAAAGAATTTTATATCTACTTTCTTCTTATAAAAATATAAGAGGAATGCTTCGATGGGAACAATTATATTTGTCTTCAAAACTTCCTAAACCAAAACCTATAATAAATACTTCTCCTATAGATACGAAGAATTGTTTTATTCCTATAGGGGAAGAGGAGGAAGAGGATGATGAATTTGTATTTTATTCTGAGAAGGAAATGGAGGAGATGACAGGTTATGAAAAAGAAGCAGTTTATAGGAAATACAGATGAGTGAAATTGATTCTTTTTTAGAATATTTAGAATACCAACGAAATTTTTCTTTTCATACGATTCAAAGTTATGAAAAAGATTTACTTTCTTTTTTTTCTTTTCTACAAACTATTTCTATTTCCACTTTTTCTAAGGTTACTTATGTACATCTTCGTAAATATTTAGAATTTATGTATGATAAGAGGTATGCAAGTGCTACTATGAATAGACATATTAGTTGCATTAAAAGCTTTTTTAATTATTTAAAAAGAGAAGATATAATAAAAGAAAATCCTGCTATGTTGCTTAGTACGGTTAAGAAAGAAAAAAAACTTCCTAAATATTTAAATAGCGAAAATATGGAAACTTTGTTACTTTTGCCTGATTTGAAAACACCTCTTGGACAAAGAGATGTGGCTATTTTAGAAGTTTTTTATTCTACAGGGATACGTGTAAGTGAACTTGTTTCTATTCAATTAAAAGATGTAGAACTTTCTTCAAATCGAATTAAGATAACTGGGAAAGGAAATAAAGAAAGATATGTTTTATTTGGTGAAATTTGTAAAGAAAAAATGCTTCATTATGTAAAAGATGGAAGAAAAACACTTCTTAAAAATAGACAATGTGATTTTTTGTTTTTAAATAAAAATGGACTTCCTTTAACAGAAAGGGGAGTACAGGTTCTTATTCAAAATGTATTAAAAAAGGCAGGGGAGAAAATGCATGTTACACCACATATGCTTCGTCATACTTTTGCAACAGATATGTTAAGTGGTGGTGCTGATTTAAAAACAGTTAGTGAACTTTTAGGACATGAGAGTTTATCTACAACAGGTATTTATACACATGTTTCTAATGAAAGGCTTCGAACTGTACTTCTTTCTAGTCATCCAAGAGCACGTAGAAAATAAATTGCTATTTTCTTTTTTTTTTGCTATACTTAATTATTATAGGAGGGATAGGATGAAATACGTATACTTGTTTCAAGAAGGAAATAAAAACATGAAAGAATTACTTGGAGGAAAGGGTGCAAACTTAGCAGAAATGACAAGTTTAGGATTGCCTGTACCAAGTGGCTTTATTGTGACAACAGAGGCTTGTAATCAATACTATGAAAATAATAAGGTTATGCATGAAGAGATAAAAAAGCAAATATTTGAAAAAATAGAAGAATTGGAAAAAATAACTTCTAAAAAATTTGGTGATAAAGAAAATCCTCTTTTACTTTCTATTCGTAGTGGTGCAAGAATTTCTATGCCTGGTATGATGGATACAATCTTAAATTTAGGTATGAATGATGAAATTGCTATTTCTTTTTCTAAAAAAATAGGAAATGCTCGTTTTGTTTATGATTCTTATAGAAGATTTATACAAATGTATGCTGATGTAGTGATGGGATATCCTAGAACACAGTTTGAAGAAGAATTGGATTCATTTAAAAAAGAAAAAAATGTAAAATTGGATATGGATTTATCTGCAGAGGATATGAAACATCTTACAGAAAAATATAAAGAAATTTATAAAAAAATAGGAAATAGTGATTTTCCACAAGACCCTAGAAAACAACTTATAGAAGCTATAACTGCTGTTTTTAGAAGTTGGATGAATGAAAGAGCGATTGTTTATAGAAAAATGAATGATATTCCTGAAAGTTATGGAACGGCTGTAAATGTTCAAGAAATGGTATATGGAAATTTGGGAGAAAATTCTGGTACAGGTGTTGCTTTTACAAGAAATCCTGCTACTGGAGAAAATAGTCTTTATGGGGAATATTTGATGAATGCTCAAGGGGAGGATGTTGTAGCTGGAATTCGTACACCTAATCCTATTGCTACTTTAAAAGAAAAAATGCCTACAATTTATGCAGAATTTGAAAGAATAGCTAAAACACTTGAAAATCATTATCATGATATGCAGGATATGGAATTTACGATTGAGAATGGTAAACTTTTTATGTTACAGACAAGGAATGGCAAAAGAACAGGGAGAGCTGCTTTAAAAATAGCTGTTGATTTAGAAAAAGAAGGTCTTATTACAAAAGAAGAAGCACTTTTAAAAGTAGATGCGGAGTCTTTAGATCAATTGCTTCATCCTACATTTGATGTTTCTGCTTTAAAAGAGGGAAATATTATTGCGAAAGGGCTTGCTGCTTCTCCTGGTGCTGCAAGTGGAAAAATTTATTTTACTGCTTCTGCAGTAGAGGCTGCTTTCTTAAAAGGAGAACAAACCATTCTTGTTCGTGAAGAAACTTCTCCTGAAGATATTAAGGGAATGGTTAAAGCGGAGGGGGTTTTAACTGTTCGTGGTGGAATGACTTCTCATGCTGCTGTTGTAGCACGTGGAATGGGTAGATGTTGTATTTGTGGTTGTGCTGATCTTGTTATTCAAGAAAAAGAAAAAACACTTACTACTAAAGATGGAAAAGTATATAAAGAAGGGGATTTTATTTCTTTAGATGGTAGTACAGGAAATGTATATGATGGACTTTTACGTAAGGTGGAGGCACAAATACATGATGATTTTGAAACTTTTATGTCTTGGGCTGATGAAGTTAGACATTTACAAATAAGAGCAAATGCAGATACACCTAATGATGCTAAACAGGCTCGAAAGTTTGGTGCTGAAGGAATAGGATTATGTAGGACAGAACACATGTTTTTTAATGAGGAACGTATTTTTCCTTTTCGTAAAATGATTACTTCTGTTACAGATGATCAGAGGGAAAAGGCTTTATTAGAAATATTACCTTATCAAAGAGAGGATTTTATTGGTCTTTTTGAAGCAATGGAGGGTCTTCCTGTTATTATTCGCTTTTTAGATCCCCCTCTTCATGAATTTTTGCCACATACTACAAAAGAAATTCGTGCACTTGCTAAAAGTTTGGATATTCCTTATGAAACTTTAAAAAATAGAGTGGAAGAATTAAAGGAATTTAATCCTATGATGGGACATCGTGGTTGTAGACTTACTATTACATACCCTTCTATTACTAGAATGCAAACAAGGGCTGTAATAGAAGCTGCAATTGCAGTTTCTAAAAAGGGAATTACTGTAAAACCAGAGATTATGATACCTCTTATTAGTGATCCTAAAGAATTACATTATGTAGAAGAGATTGTAAAAGATGAAGCAGAAAAAGTATTAAAAGAAAATAATATTTCTTTAGAATACCTTGTTGGAACTATGATTGAAACACCAAGAGCTACTTTGTTTGCTGATGTAATAGCAGAAACAGCAGAGTTCTTTAGTTTTGGTACGAATGATTTAACTCAACTTACTTATGGATTTTCACGTGATGATTCTTCTAAATTTTTAAATACTTATTATGAGAAAGGTATTTTTGAAAAAGATCCATTTGCTAAAATAGATGAATATGGAATTGGTAAACTTATTTTACTTGCTTCTAAAAAGGCACGAAGAATTCGTCCTTCTATTGAACTTGGTATTTGTGGGGAACATGGTGGGGAAGCTAGTAGTATTGCTTTTTGTAATAAGATAGGACTTGATTATGTGTCTTGTTCTCCTTATCGTGTTCCTATTGCTAGACTTGCAGCTGCACAAGCGTCCATAAAGGCGAACCAATCAAAATAAAAAGTGATTATGATTTGTTCTTAATTTGTATAATTATACGCTTTCTGCTGATTTTGATGTCAAAGAGTATGCTAAAAATTAATCTGGTTTTAAATGTTCTAACTCTAATGAAAAATTGAAATCTATAAAATCATTTAGAAAATTATATCGAAAATGCTTGACACATATAGCTAGTATATGGTATAAGTATATCGAGTAGTGCCTAGGAAACTTTTGAAGCCCTAGGTCATTTTTTATTTCAGGAGGTTGTATGAAGCAATATAAAACAAATGAAGAATTATTAGAATACTTGGAATCCAAGAATGTAACTATTAAAAATAAAAAGTCAGCTTTGAAAAAATTGGAAAAATATACTTACTATTCTATAATTAATAGTTATAAATATAATTTTAAAGATTCTAATAATAATTACCTTCCAAATGTTTCTTTTGAAGAATATATGCTTTATATGAATTTGATAAAAACCTGAAATTAATAATTTTAAAATATACTTTAGAAGTAGAAACTTTAATTAAATCATTAATGTCTGGATTGGTTACAATAAATTAGACAGAAAAAATAAGGACATGTTAAAATAGAAAAAAAGAAAGAAGGAAAAACATGTCAGGAAAAAGAGAAAGAAGAAAATTTACAGAAGAATTTAAAAAACAAGTA
>CATOOY010000015.1 GCA_951801995.1 uncultured Erysipelotrichaceae bacterium | reverse complement strand
AATTATTTTAAAGAATTAGGAATATTTATAAAAAATGAATATAAAACTAAAATAATATATCCTGAATATAAAAATATATTTAATGCTATGCGTATAACAGACTACAATGATGTTAAAGTAGTAATACTAGGGCAAGATCCTTATCATGGAGATAAAGAAGCACATGGACTTTCCTTCTCTGTATTAGAAGGAGTGAAAAGACCACCCTCTCTCCAAAATATTTTTAAAGAATTAGAAAGTGATTTAGGAGTAAAAAGAGAAAAAAATAATTTAACAGACTGGGCAAAGCAGGGTGTTCTTCTATTAAATAGTGTACTAACAGTTCAAAAAGATACCCCACTATCCCATAGAGGACATGGGTGGGAAATATTTACAGATAATATTATAAGATATTTAAATGCAAGAAAAACACCTATTGTTTTTATACTTTGGGGAAGTTATGCAAGAAGTAAAAAGGAACTTATTACGAATCCCATTCATCATATAGTAGAATCAGCCCACCCTTCTCCCCTATCTGCATCTCGTGGATTCTTTGGAAGTAAACCATTTTCTAAAACAAATACTTACTTAGAAAAAGATGGAATGGAGAAAATCAATTGGTAAAAGAAGATTTACAAAATAAAACCAAAGATCAGGTGTTAAATTTGCTAAGAAACGAAAGAACAAAACAAGAAGCAATAAAGTATTTCCAAATGGATCCCACCTTTCTTCTACAAAACATAACAGGAAAAGAATTCTATAATTTATTAGTAGAGATAGAAGAACCTAGTTTTATAGATAAATATATTGACTATATTTTAAAAAATAAAAACGATTATTATTTATTGTTACAAGAAAATAACAAGAATCATTTACTAGATAATTATTTAAATAGATATAGTTAGATATCTTATATAAAAATCATTTAACTATAAAAAAGGGAGCAGGAGAATATATAGAAAATACAATCCTGTATGGAATAAAAGAAGAAGATATATTAAAAAAAATTCATTCCATTTTAAAAATAGGAATAGAAAGTGTTTGGTTTCATTTCTTAGAAGAAACAACAAAATATCCTAATATATTTTCCTACCTAGAGCAAAATTCGTTTAAAATAATAGAAAAAGTAATTCCCAAAGATAGAATTTTTCTATATATAAATCAAATGATAAAAAATGGATACAAAGATATTATAAAAGAAAATGAAAATGCCATAATAGCAAGTTTAGTAGACATAGATTCCTATATATTAGAATATGAAAAATTAATGTTACCTATAAAATTATTAATAAATGAGCTTCTAGAAAAAACCAATACAAAAATAGAAGACATAGAGCATAAAGGAAGTGGCGCATTTAGTAATACTTATAAAATTGGGAACCTCATTTTAAAAAGTGGAATAAAAATAAATAAAAAAATGCCATATCATCCAAGGTTTTTAAGTCCCTTCCTAAGAAAAGAAATGATAGAAGATAAATATTTAGAAGTATATAAATATGTAAAACCAGCTCTAGAATTATCAAAAGAGGAAGTATATGAAATTTATAAAGAACTTCGTGAAGATGGTATTATATGGATAGACCCAAGAGCTGCTAACCTAGGAATCCTTTTAGAAGATAACGATACAAAAATAAAAGGAGAAACAATAGAAGTAAAAGAGGAATCTATAGGATTCACTTCCAAAATAAAACATAAAACATACAAAAAAGGAGATATAGTTATTTTCGATGTAGATACAGCTGTCTATGAAGAAGATTTTAAACTAGAAGATTATGATTTACTCATAGATTTACGTGCTTATAATGAAATGGAAACAAGATACCAAAAAGAAAAAACAAGATCAGCATTTAACCACAAATGAGAAAAGAAGTGATAGTTTGAAAGAAGTATATAAATTTCTAGTAAAAGATTTATTAAAAGAAAACGATAACATAGTAATAGCACTATCAGGTGGTCCAGACTCCATGGCACTATTATTCCTTTTAAAAGATGTACAAAAGGAAAAAAGAATAAATATTATCTGTGCACATATAAATCATAACGTAAGAAAAGAAAGTAAAGAAGAAAAAATATTTGTAGAAAAAATTTGTAAAGAAAATAATATAATCTTTGAATATAGAAAAATAGAAAAATATCCAAAAGATCAATTTAAAGAAGAAATAGCAAGACAAAAAAGATACGAATATTTTGATGAAATAGCAAATAAATATAATGCAAAATATTTATTTACAGCACACCATGGAGATGACTTAATAGAAACAATATTAATGCGAATTGTAAGAGGGTCTACCTTAAAAGGTTATAGTGGTTTTTCCAAAGTAACAAAAAGAGGACAATATCAAATAATAAGACCATTTATTGAAATAACAAAAGAAGATATACTTACTTATAATAGAATAAATAAAATTCCATATGTAATAGATAAAAGTAATGAAGAAGATAAATATACAAGAAATCGTTATCGAAAATATATCTTGCCATTATTAAAAAAAGAAAACAAAAATATTCATCATAAATTTTATAAATTAAGTAAAACACTTAATGAATATAACAGCTTTATAGAAAAATATACCAAAGAAATTTTTGAAAAAATATATAAAGATAATATATTAAATATTGCATCTTTATTAAAAGAAGAAACAATAATTCAAAAACAAATAATTCATTTATTCTTAGAAAAAATTTATAAAAAAGATATCTCTAAAATTACAGATAAGCATACAGAACAAATATATAAAATGATATATACAAAAAAACCAAATGTCAAAGGAAATTTCCCAAATCATATAGAAATAAGAAAAACATATAATAAATTGATTTGGAAAAAAGGAAAGCAAGAAATAAAACCCTACAAATTAGAAATAAAAGACAAAATAGTATTACCCAATGGCCATGTTATAGAAAAAATAAAAGAAACCAAAGAAACCAATAATTTTGTTTGCCATTTAAATACAAAAGAAATAACACTCCCCCTTTTTGTAAGAACAAAAATAAAAGGAGATAAAGTATCTATCAAAGGAATGAATGGAACAAAAAAAATAAAAGATATATTTATAAATGAAAAAATAGACTTAGAAGAAAGAAAGACATGGCCCATTGTAGTAGATGCAAAAAATAAAGTAGTATGGATTCCAGGACTAAAAAAAACAAAACTTGACAATCCAAAAGAAGAAATGTATGATATAATACTAAAGTACTATTAAAGAAAGGAGCACACAATGAATAAAAAAGCAGTGAAAAGAGGATTATTCCCATATTTATTTGTTTTTCTTTTTATTATTATCGTTATGTTTGTATTAAATATATTGAATCAAAAAATCAATATTGTAACATATGATGAATTTATAAAAAGTGTAAAAGAAGGAGAAGTAGAAACAGTTATAGTTACCCCAAGAAATAGAGCCAAAGTATATGAACTTACAGGAGTTATGAAAGGGTATGAAAAAAATGAAACCTATTTTGTAAGAGTACCTCTTGCAGAAAGCGTTATGAATAAATTAATAGGACTAGAAGAAAAATATGACTTTCAATTAAAATCAGATGTAGATCCAGAATCAAGTACATTATTATTATTTTTCGTAAATATTTTCCCAATGGTTTTAATATTAGGAGTAGGATTTTTCCTTATAACAAGACAAATGGGAAGTGCTAATAAATCAATGGATTTTGGAAAAAGTAGAGCACGTTTAAACCAAGATAATAATAAAGTAACATTTAATGATGTCGCTGGGTTAGAAGAAGAAAAAGAAGAAGTAAGTGAATTAATAGATTTTTTAAAAAATCCAAAAAAATTCCAAAGATTAGGAGCGCGTATTCCAAAAGGTGTCCTTTTAGTAGGACCACCTGGAACAGGAAAAACGCTTTTAGCTAAAGCAGTAGCAGGAGAAGCCAATGTACCATTTTATTATATAAGTGGTTCAGAATTTGTAGAACTATTTGTAGGAGTAGGAGCATCACGTGTACGTGATATGTTTAAACAAGCCAAACAAAGTGCACCATGTTTAATCTTTATAGATGAAATAGATGCTGTAGGTAGACAAAGAGGTGCAGGACTTGGTGGAGGACACGATGAAAGAGAACAAACCCTAAATCAACTTCTAACAGAAATGGATGGATTTGGAGCCAATGAAGGAATTATCATCATAGCAGCAACCAACCGTCCTGACGTACTAGATCCTGCTTTATTAAGACCAGGAAGATTCGATAGACAAGTAACTGTTAATTTACCAGATGTAAAAGGACGTGAAGAAATTTTAGAAGTACATGCTAAAAACAAAATTTTCGCCAAAGGAATAACATTAGCAAATATAGCAAAAAGAACAGTAGGATTTAGTGGAGCGGATCTAGAAAACTTATTAAATGAGGCTGCTCTTCTAGCAGTACGTAGAAATAAACCATTTATCACAATGTCTGAAATAGATGAAGCCCATGATAGAGTATTAATGGGACCAGCTAAAAAAAGTCATAAATATACAGAAAGAGAAAAGAAAATTGTTGCTTACCATGAAGCAGGCCATGCTGTTGTTGGCTTAACATTAGAAGGAGCCAATGAAGTACAGAAAATTACGATTGTTCCAAGAGGAGCAGCAGGTGGGTACAACTTAATGCTTCCAAAAGAAGAAACATATTTATCTACACAAAAAGAACTTTTAGAAAGTATTAGTGGTTTACTTGGCGGAAGAGTTGCAGAAGAAATTGTATTTAATGAAATTACAACAGGAGCACATAATGATTTTGAAAAAGCTACCAAAATAGCACGTGCTATGGTAACAGAATATGGAATGAGTTCTTTAGGACCTGTTCAATTTGAACACCAAGAATCAAGTGTTTTCTTAGGAAGAGATTATAACAAAAGTCGTAATTTCTCATCACAAGTCGCATTCGAAATAGATGAAGAAATGAGAAAAATAATTGGAGAATGTTACAAAAAAACAGAAAAGATTATAAAAGAAAATAAAGAATTATTAGATCTTATCGCAAATGCATTATTAGAACATGAAACACTTACCAAAGAGCAAATTGATGACATTGTAAAATATGGAAAAATAAAAGAACAAAATGAATCAGTAGAAAGCAATGTCAAAGAAATGAGTTATGAAGATTTATCTTTGCAGGAATTAAAAGCAATAGCCAAAGAGATGAATGTAAAAGGTTATACGAAGATGAATAAAGAAGAGCTTATTAAAAATATAGAAGAAGCAGATAAAGAGTAAAATAAAAACACTTTTGATAAAAAATCAGAAGTGTTTTTTATAATATATGATATAATAAAAAAGTAAGGTGATCATATGAAAAAAAATGGATTTACATTAGTAGAACTTTTAGCAATCATCATTATAATAGGAATGCTAGTAACCATCACAGCTCCCTATATAATAAATTCTATTAATACTTCTAAAAAACATGCATTTAAAAATAGCGTTGAAGGAATAGTTAGAGCTATTAAAGAAGAAGCAGCAGAAATTAATTATACAGAAATGGAATATACCATTACAGATGGAACAATAACAGATAGTGAAGGAAAAGAACTTAAGACAGCAGGTGGAGATGGAGAAACAGGTTCAGCTTATATAGATGAAAATGGAAGAGTCGCAATAGCCGTTCAAAACAGAGATAAAAAAATGTGTGCACAAAAAACCTTAAATCAAACCCATCTAACAATTACAGAAAATAAAACCAATTGTATCCGAAACAATTAAAATATAAAGGTAGAAGTTCTATCTTTTTTAAAAAGGAGAGTTTTATGTTAAAAATAAGTAAAGATTGGAAAGATTATCAAATAATAGATGCAGGAAACGGAGAAAAACTAGAAAAATGGGATAATATTATATTAAGAAGACCCGATCCACAAGCCATATGGAAAACAGAATTTGATAAGATATGGAAAAACAACCATGCACATTATATAAGAAGTAATAAAGGAGGTGGATACTGGGACTTTCAAAAAAAAGTTCCAGAAAAGTGGTTTATTCAATATAAGAATTTAACATTTAAAGTTTCCCCTACTAATTTTAAACATACAGGATTATTTCCAGAACAAGCAGTAAATTGGGATTTTATGATAGACAAAATCAAGAACGCCAAAAGGCCTATAAAAGTTTTAAATTTATTTGCATACACAGGAGCAGCTACTCTAGCTTGTGCAAGTGCAAATGCAGAAGAAGTAGTACATGTAGATGCATCAAAAGGAATGGTAGAATGGGCAAAAGAAAATGTCAAACTTTCGCATTTAGAAAATAAAAAAATAAGATTTATTGTAGATGATTGTGTAAAATTCGTAAAAAGAGAAGCAAGAAGAGGTAGAAAATACGATGCTATTATTATGGACCCACCATCATATGGTAGAGGACCAAATGGAGAAGTATGGAAATTTGAAGATAACATTTATTATCTAATAAAAGAGTGTATGACAATATTAAGTGATACTCCCCTATTTTTTACTATTAATTCTTATACAACTGGTTTTTCTAGTATTGCATTAGAAAATATTTTAAAAAAAGCATTTAAAGAAATAGAGGGAAAAATAACAGCAGGAGAAGTAGGACTTCCTATAAAAAAAGATAATTTAGTTTTACCATGTGGTATCTATGGAAGATGGGAAACAAGCGATGCATATCATATATGAAGATAATCATATTTTGGTAGTAGAAAAACCTGTCAATATCCCAGTGCAAAAAGATAGCAGTAACGATTTAGACTTTCATACAATGCTAAAAAATTATATAAAAGAAAAATATAAAAAAGAAGGAAATGTTTATCTAGCACTATTACATCGTTTAGATAGACCCGTAAGTGGAATAATGGTATTTGCCAAAACTAGCAAAGCAGCAGAAAGACTATCTAAACAAATACAAAATCATATATTTGAAAAAAAATATATAGCAGTTGTAGAAGGAAAAGCAAAATCAAAAGAAAAATTAGAAGATTATTTATTAAAAGATAAAAAAACTAACACAGTAAAAGTAGATAAAAATGGAAAAAAAGCAACCCTAACCTACTCTCTTCTTTCCTACCAAAATAGCAAAAGTTTAGTAGAAATAAACCTAGAAACAGGAAGATCCCACCAAATAAGAGTACAATTTGCAAGTAGAAATATGCCATTATATGGAGATCAAAGGTATAACCCAAATGCAAAAACCAAAGAACAAATTGCTTTACACGCATATTCTTTATCCTTTTTACATCCAATTACCAAAGAAAAAATGAGCTTTACCCTTCCCTACCCAATTAGAAAACCATTTTGTAATTTTACAAAAAAAGAAGAGAAAAATTAAAATCTCTTTTTTTTTTCAGAAATTTAGGGTATACTATATATAATAAAAGGGGATAGACAGATGATACTAAGAAGACCATTCGCACTTTTGATTAAGTATTTTCGCTTAATTCATGTGATTTTAAGTGTATTTATTTCATATTTAGTGTTTAAAACGTCAGCTATGCTTTCATTCATAACTGACTATTCTGTGTTGCCTACAAATTTAGTAGATCCAAAAGTAACAAAATCATTATTCCCAATATGGGTTTATATAGTTCCAGCCTTTCTAATCATAGGTTATGTTGTAATTATGGTACTAATGAAGTTTAAAGAAAAGCCAATTACCTTTTATTTTACAAGTATAGCTTCTATGATTTTTACCATAATAGTATATACATATGCAAATCAGACAGTAACAGAATTAGAAATAGCATTAATAGATGTACGTACCTTAAAATTAAATCAAGACTTAATTAGAACAGCACAAATAGTACAGTTTATAATTACTATTATAACAATTGTAAGAGCAACAGGGTTTAATATTAAAAAATTTAACTTTACAAAAGACTTAGAAACATTAGCAATCGAAGAAGCAGACAATGAAGAATTTGAAGTAAATCTAGAAGTAGATGGAGATAGTTTCAAAAAGAAATGGAGACACTTCAAAAGAAATGCAAAATATGTTTTAGTAGAAAATAAAATAATGATAATAGTAGGAGTATTTCTAGCAGTAATAGTAGTTGGAATAGCTGTTTATTTAAATAAATTTGTCTACCATAAAGTATATAAATTTGGAGAACTAATAGAAGCAAGCGATTTCTATTTTAACTTTAAAGAAAGCTATAAAACCTTTTACGATTACAAAGAAAATATGGAACAAAATACAGCATATGTGATTGTTCGTTTTGATGTGAGAAAAAAATATGGTAAAGATGTCAAATTAGAAACAATGCGTTTAGCACTCAATATAAATGGGCACTCTTTTTATCACAATAAAAAAGCAGAATCAAAGTTTTTTGATTTGGGAAAAGTTTATAAAAATGAAGAAATAGGCTCTAATATGACAACATATAATTTGATTTTTGAAATTCCTAATATTTTTATAGAAGATGATATGTATTTAATATATGAAGAATCAGCAGGAAAACAGAAAAAGATAAAAACAATACCAAAAAATTTAAATGCTCCACAAAAAGAGATACGTTTTAATATGAAAGATACAATTGATTTTAAAGATAGTACATTAAAAAGAAGTACATTAACAATTCAAAACTTTGTTTTAAATGATACTTATAAAAATACTTATCAATTTTGTGCCTTAGAAAATATATGTTATGAATCAGCAGAATATATCATTCCAACATTTACAGACAATTATGATAAAACATTAATGAAATTAGAAGCAGAGTTTATAATAGATGATACACTAAATATAAAAGAATTAAATGGGTTTATAAGTTTCCTAAACAACTTTGCTAAATTACATTATAAAGTAGGAAATGAAGAAAAAATAGAGGATAAATTTACAATAGTAGTCCCTAAAAATACAAACTATCAAAATATATACTATATAGAAGCAAATAAAGAGATAAAAGAAGCAAGCGAAATATGGTTTGAGATAACAGTTCGTGATAAAAAATATAATTATTATTTAAAATAAAAAGGAGGTGTTTTATGAAAAAGTTTTTGCTTGTAATAATGCTGTGTATACTTTTTCCCATAACAGCACAAGCAGAGTGTTCTACCGATGAAAAAATAGCTTTATCAAAAATGGTTAGTAATATAAAAATAACACCTGTTTTTAATGAAGAAATAGAAAAATTCAATATACTTATTTCTAATATAACACCAAGCGTTTATTTAAAAGATATGAAAACAAAAGTAGAATATGTAAATACAGGAGGCGAAGTTATAATATATAATGTAAATCCAAACCAAAGTTATCGTATAAGATTTTATTCAGCAATACCTGCCTGTTATGGTGATACAATAACAACTATCTATGTAACACTACCTGGCTATAATAAATATTATAAAGACCCTTTATGTGAAGGCCTAGAAGATTACAAAATTTGCCAAAAATGGGTAAATTATAATTATAACAGGACACAATTTGAAACAGAAATAAAAAAAATTGATAAGGAAGAAAAGATAGAAAAAAAAGAAGAACATAGAGAAGAAGAAAATGTAAAGGGATTTTACGATTATTTAGGGGAGCTTTATGAGAAGTATTATTATATTTTCTTACCTATTATCATTATAGGAGGAATTATTTTAATGAATTACTTACGTAAAAAAGAAGATTTCTTTTAATTTTGTAGTGACAGAGCTTATTTTTATGCTATAATGTTATATAGGAAATAGTAAAAAGAAGGTGAGATTATGAAAAAACTAACAAGTATATTTTTAATTACACTATTCATATTTATAGGCGTAAATACAGTAAAAGCGGACTATAATGGAATTGGTGGTTCCCAAGGAATGGGTGCTGGACAGTGTGCTAATTATTCAAAACCATGCCAATGGATGAATAGTACATTTGGTGCAGTGCAGCTAACCCTAGTTTATTATGATGGAAGAACATGGGAACAAATTGGGAAAGAATATTACATTATAAATGAAGAACCAGAAAAAAAAGATGGAAAAATTACTGGATATAAGGGTTATGGAAGAACACAGTACCTTATTGCTTCTGCAGGTGCAAATAGAGTGCTTACAACTAAATACCTTGTCAAATGTGGATCTACTCATCCTTGGAATAAGGGTGTGCAAGGAAAATATATAAATCAAAAGGGTGAAGCTGTAGATTGCCACTATGACTATAGTTGGTTAGAAAAATACTTTTCAGGTACTGCTGGTACTGCGGCGCAGAAAAGAAATGCAAAAATCCACATGGAAACCTTCTTTACTGCAATAGGGGTAAAACCTAGTGATCTTGACGAACCACATGATGGAACAATTGGCATAAAAAGTGTAGGTTATAGAATTCTAATACAACCAGTTTGGAACTTTGATATGCCTGGAAACAATGGTCAAATGTTAGATACAATAAAGGGGGTTTTAGCATCAGGAGGAACATCAAATTCTGGTGACTACCCAGCATATAGTTATTTATTGCATACCGAAAAAGATGATATTGGAATTAAAGCCCCAACAGCAAAAGCGGGAACAGATCCAGAAAAAGATAGACTTGCCATTGCAAGCATGGCGAATGGTTACGGGTTAAATATTATAAATTTTGATTCTAACTTTCTAAAACAGTGTTATAAACTAGTAGTTACAGGAGAAAATCCAAAATGTACAAATACGAATTTACAAAATCAGGGGAATTATCAGGAGTCATTTAGTACAGTAGATTGTTCTAAAACAGATGAGATTGTCGAAAATGCTTCAGCAGATGGAAGAAAAGTAAAAACATTAAAAGATAGCCAGAACAAAAAGTGCAAAGTATATTGTGTAGAAAGTGTGGATGTAAGGTATCCAGGGAATATTCTTCCTGCTATACCAATAGGCGGAAATTTCATATGGCCTACGGTTGGAGAAAAAAATATACATAATTTGGATATAACAGGAACAAGAGACTGTAAGACAATAGGTGCAGCTTGTAATAATATTAAGAATCTTTCAAAAACACAAATTTCAGAAATATATAAGAATTTTAA
This sequence comes from uncultured Erysipelotrichaceae bacterium, assembly GCA_951801995.1. GTDB lineage: Bacteria > Bacillota_I > Bacilli_A > RF39 > UBA660 > RUG12867. The sequence goes on along the minus strand of CATOOY010000015.1, from coordinate 11,206 downwards.
ATCAAGTATAACTTTAGAATTTAAACAGGAAAAATATAATAGTAATATTACTTTAGATGCAGCATCAAGCACAATTTCCTGTGAAGGGTGTGAGCAACTTTCTGATAATGGTACAATAAAAATCACACGTAAGGTATCCTTAAAACTTCCAGATACTACATATCGTTATATTAATAAAAAAACTTTAATAGCCCAATCAACAAGATCACTAGGTGAAATTTTTACACATACAGATATAGGATATGGAAACTTACCAGTTTCTAATAATGCAAATCCTAAAGCAACATATTACTTACAGTTTAACAATATACAATTAGGAGCCAATGGAGTATTTTCTAAAAAAGCCGCAGAAGACAAATATAAATGTTCCTACAAAGTAAAAAATGATTCAGATAGCTGTGTATGTCCACCAGGGACTAAAAATGAGGGGAAAAATCTAGAATGCCCAATAATAAAATCACAAGATAGTGGACAGTACTATACTTGCCCAGATGCACAAGTTCTATTCTGTAATGGGAATACAGAGTACTGGGACAAATGTGACCCAACAGATATGTATTGTCCCTACCCTAAACAACATATAAGCCTAAAAGCATGTATTAAAGCGGGAAATAGTTATCAAATGTGTAAACAAAGATTATGTGAAGGAACAGAGAAAAAATATGAATGTCCTAAAAATACACCAAACGAATATATGGATATTTCCCCTTGCGTAGAATCACTAATTAAAAAGGGAATAACAGAAACAGAGGCTATAAAAAAATGCCAAGATATAGTATGCCCATTAAATGGAATTCCAATAATTTATAGAACAATATCTCTCAGAAATCCATTTCCAAGTAAAAAAATAGATGGAGGGATTAGTGGATTTAATACAGATAACATTAGTGGAAGATACCCTGGTGCAAATTGGAATAGTAAAAAATTAGTAGAAGTAGAAATCAGAAATAATAGAGGTGTTGCTGATAACGAGGTCTATAACAAAAATCCTTTATATACAATTGAGTTAAATGCAGAAACAATTCGAGAAGTTCGTAGATATAATGAGCAGCAACAGCAAGGAAATCGTGGTGGATATTCAGATTTCACACTATCGTGTTCAGGAACACAAGGTTCAAAGTGCAGAAGTACATTTTTACGTAATATCTTAGGATCAGCCTTAACAGGTGGAACATGTAGAAATGCAACTACAGCTACATTTGATTCTTGTGCAGAATAGGAAGGTGATAGATTATGAAAGAATCATATTGGGGAATGGGAATTATTTTACTTGGGATAATTTCTATAGCGGTCATCTTTTTTATCCAAGAAGTAACAAATACAGATGAACAAAATTATAATTTACTTAGAGAAACAACAGAAGCAGCTATGTATGATGCAATTGATTTAACAGCTTATAGAGCATCAGGAACTATAAAAATTAATAGAGAAAAATTTGTAGAAAACTTTGTGAGAAGATTTGCTGCAAATGCAAGTTTACAAAACACTTACAGAATAGAAATTTTCGATGTAAACGAAACCCCACCAAAAGTAAGTTTAAGAGTTTCAACAAGATTATCAACTAGAGTAGATCCTGTTGCAAATAGATCAGAACTTATAGAATTTGATCTTGTAAATAAATTAGATGCAATATTAGAAACCCCATATTAAAAGAAGAAAGAGGAGAGAAAAAATGAAAAATATTCAAATGTCTCTAAAAAGACTATTTAAAAATAAGAATACAGTTACCATTCTTGGTGTTGTAGCCATAATTGCTACACTATTTATTGGGTATAAAATACAAGTAAATAGAGCAGTCGCACCTATACCTAACATACCAATAGCTGCTGAAACAATTCAACCAAGAACAAAAATAACAAAAGAGATGCTAGACTATATAAGTATGGCGAGTATAGCCATAAAAGAAAATACATATAAAACAGGAGCAGAAGTAATTGGAAAATATAGCAATGTTAATACAATAATCCCTGCTGGAAGTATGTTCTATAAAGAATCAATTGTTGCAGAAAAAGAATTACCAGATGCAGCATTTATTGATATTCCAAAAAATAAAATTCCATATAACTTTCCAGTAGATATGGATTCAACATATGGTAACTCTATTTTTCCAAGTAATTACATTGACATCTATATGAAAGCAGAAGATGAAAATGGAACATTAATGGTTGGAAAACTAATCGAAAATGTAAAAGTATTAGCTGTTAAAGACTCTTCTGGAAACCATGTTTTTGAAAACACAACAGAATCAAGAACACCAGCATTTTTAATATTTGCATTAGATGCACAAATGAACATCTTACTTAGAAAAGCAAGTTATATGTATGATTTTTCAATAGAATTGTTCCCAGTACCACATGGAACAGGCATTAAAACAGATAATCAAACAACAGTAGTAAGTTCACAAAGATTACAAGATTTTATAAATGCAAATACAATAGCTAATGATGAGATAAAAGCAGAAGAAGAGACAAAACAGGCTGAAAAAGATAAAAATATAACGACAGTTCCAAATACAAGTGAGGCAAGATAGTCAATGAATGATGGAATGTTTTCCCAAATTGACTTTGGACCTTTAAAAGGATATTTAGAGGATGAGGACATAACCGATATTTCTTACAGTAATAGTGGGCAAATATGGTTAAAAAGTTTATCAAAAGGTATTTACCGTACAGATAATTTACAAATAAATAATACCTTTATGGAAAAATTAGCATTTCAGTGTTCTAATGTTATGGGGAAATCATTTAACATGGCAGAACCATTTCTGGATGCAGAAGGTGCTGAACTTCGCTTAAACTTCGTTCATGATTCGATAGCCAAAAATGGAATCGCTGTTGTAATTCGTAAAACACCAGCAAAAATAAGATTGCAGAAAGAAAAATTATTGAATGACAAATATGTAGATTTGGATATTCATGATTTCTTAATTTATTGTGTACTTGGACACTGTAACATAATTGTTTGTGGGGAAACAGGTTCAGGGAAAACAGAATTTGTTAAATATTTAGCTGCACACACAAGAGAAGATGAAAAACTAATCACAATAGAAGATACACTAGAACTCCACTTAGATCGAATTTTTCCACATAGAGATATTGTAACTATGAAAACCAATAATATCGCATCCTACTCAGATGTATTAGTAACATGTATGAGACAAAATCCAAAATGGATTTTACTATCAGAAGTTCGTAGTGCAGAAGCGGTAATGGCAGTGCGAAATTCTATTTCATCAGGGCACTACATCCTATCTACTATTCATGCAGATAAAGCGGCATCTATACCAAACCGTATGTACAGCTTGCTGGAAACCAATCAGGATATTGAACAATTTTTAAAATCAATTCATCGCTATGTACAAATAGGTGTATATATTAGAGGATATCAAGATAAAAAGACAAGAAGCTTTCACCGCGAAATTGCAGAAGTTACAGAATTTTATGTAACAAATGACAATAAAGCAGAGTCAAATACGATTTATAGAAAAGGTACAACAGGTAGAGTAATTAGAAAAAAACCATCTCAATACTTAGTAGATTATTTAGATGCACAAGGAGTTGTGCTACCAGAAAATATCATAGAGGAATCAGAAACAGATGGGGGAAGTACAGCCCTAGAAATTGCACAAAATCCCTCAAAAATAGAAAATCCAAATATCAAATCTATCTTAGAAGAAAGACCAAATAGTGATAGGCAAAATATAGGAAATGTAAATAGGGAATTTAGAACTATTAATCCAACCCCACCAATACAAAATCCTATACCAGTACAACCAAAGCAGATGAGTAATATACAACAAATATCTAGGGAAAACAAAATAGAACCAAAACCAGCAAATACAGTTCCTATTGGAACATTTTCTAATCTAGTACAAAGAAGTGTTGCAAGTCCTGTAAATGGGGAAATTTCACAAAAAGAAAATGCAGCAATATCGGGAAGCAATATAGAGCCACCCCAAGTATCTTCTACTAACTGGAGTATAAGAAAAAATTATGAATAAAAAGGATAGGAGGAAAAAAATATGGATATAATTATTTTTATCGTTATCGCCTTTGTAATTGCATTCATCTGTGTGTATCGTGATAGTAATGGCGACAATGTATATAAATATATTTCAGGAAAAACATCCTTTGTCTATAACAAATATGCTCCATATTCCTATAAGGAAATTAGAAAAAAGGTAAAAGAGTTAGGACAGGAGTATACAAAAAAACAATATGCAATTCAAGTATCAATATTTGCTATATCTGCTCTTATAATTTCTTATCTTTATTTCTACAATTTACTTATATCTTTAGTATATATGGGACTAGTCATTATCGCAATTCCCTACTTAAACTATTTAAGATGTAAGAGAATTTATAGTGAATATATTTTTGAGCAAATTCAGGTATATACTACAAATACAATTATGGAGTTTGCCACAACTCAATCTTTTGTAAAAGCCTTAGAAGGTGTATATGCATCTAATATATTAGAAGAACCAGTTAAAAGTGATGTAAAAATAATGATAGATTTAGCATATGAAAATGGAACCATTGACGAATCTATTGATTACATGAATAATAAGTATGATTATTATATGGTAAAAAATATGCATCAACTATTTTACCAAATTACCAATGAAGGTTCAAAAGATGCAGGTGAGTCGCTTGAAAATATGTCACAAGATATTGATATGCTGATAGAAAATGTATATCGAGATAGAATTGATCGTGCAGCATTCCATAAAAAATTCCTACAATTTGGAATTGTACTTTACTTAATGGTTATGTTAGTGCAATTTTTACTAGGTATTGAAACTTATATAAATATGCTAGAAAGATGGTATGTACAGTTTTTATTACATGCTGTTGTTGTAGTTAATACAGCATTCTTACTAAATGGTGAGAAATATTATAATGAGAATGTAGGTGCTGAATAATGGAATTTATTATAATTACAATTATCATACTATTTTTTATGCAATATAACAGAAGTATTGACACACAAAAATTTTTTAAAGATATAGAACCCTATTTTCATTTCTTAATGGAAGATGATTATAAATTTCTACTAAACGTTAAATACGGGGATAGTAAGGATGCAACTATAGAGTTTAATAAAAGAATTAGTAATGCCCTTGTGGCAATTGCAATGTTTCTTTTTGTATTTCTTATGTCAAAAGTAAACTTTATAAATATATTACTTGCTTTTATATTAGGATTTATGGTATTTAAATATCCATATACAAAATTACAAGTACATTATAAAAATAACTTACATACAATCAATCAAATGTTGCCATATTACTTAAAAAGTTTAGAAATTTTAGTACAACATTATACTGTTCCAGTCGCAATTCAGAAATCTATATCTAGTGCCCCAAAAATTTTTGTACCTGGCCTAAGGAAGTTAATATCAAAAATAGAAGCTGGAGATTCCACCGTAGATCCCTATATGGTTTTTGCAAAAGAATATCCAGTCCGTGATTCTATGCGTATGATGCGTTTATTATATCGTCTTAGCTTAGGGTCACAAGAAAACAAACAAGAACAATTACTGATGTTTTCTAGAACAGTTTCCTCACTTCAAAATAAGGCAAGAGAACAAAAGTATAAAGAGCGTCTTGAAAAAATGGAAAATAAAACAATGTTGATGCTTTGTACAACAGGAGGAGGCATTCTCCTATTGTTATTAATTGCTATGATGACAATGATGGGTATATAAAGGAAGTGTAATTTATGAAACAAAGTATAGGAAATACATATTTAATTTATTTTGTTAGTATATTCTTCGTAGTAGCCATAACATTTGTTGTTGGAATTTTGAATTATATGAAGGCATTTCGAATAAACAGTGGTATTGCGAACGCATTAGAAAACTTTGAAGGATACAATAACCTATCAAAAGTAGAAATTGATAGATATTTAAACGGTTATGGGTATCGTATAGATGCAACAGGAAATGCCAATTGTCCTGTAAAAAATAGTCTCCAAGCAATTTCAGCTTATAATGACTCAACGGGTCAAAATCATCGCTATTGTATCTATGAATATAATAAAAATAGTGATGGATACTTTAAATATGGAATTATTACTTATATTTATATTGATTTGCCAGTTATAAATGAAAGTTTGGCAATACCAATTTATTCAGAAACAGAAAAAATATATGAATTTAGTGTATAGATGGTGATAAAATGAGAGAAGCAATAGGAAACGCGTTTATAGTAAACATAATCGTAATATTTATTGTTGTATTTATTGTAATATTTGCAGGATCAACAAGTTATACAAAAGCCTATAAAGTTAAAAATCAAATTATAAATATAATAGAAGAACACCATGGTGATTATGTAGGAGCTACAGCAGATATAAATAATTACTTAGGGGAAGTTGGATATAGAGTTGGAGGAAATGGCACCTGTCCAGCAGGTTCCACTGCAGCTGTAAGTAATTATCGTTATTGTTATGCTAAAATAACACAAAATACGGGTTCCGAAAGAGGAGGTAATTACTATTATCGTATCACAACTTATATGTACTTTGAATTGCCTATTATAGAATCACTTATTCGAATACCTGTTTCTGGAGAAACAAAAACGTTTGGAATTTTAGAAAATGCAGCTCCTTAATAGACCTTCTTAAGTCTTTTTGCTGCTATAAATAAAAGTGTAATAAATAATTACAGAAATGTGCTTATTTATTACACTTTTTTATTATGGTGTAGATGATTGGATAACGTGATTTTTTTATAGATAAAGTTCTTGGAATTAAAAGTGTTATCCAACTTCACATAATATATTCGTTTAAGCAAGTTGAGATTGAAATAGTTCTCACGTAAAGAGCTAAGGGGAATTATAGCAAGATTAAATAAACTTTTGAGAATGTATTATGGAATAGTAAAAAAGAAAATTAAAGAATTAGAAATATGGTAATTCTTACTGTTTAATAAGTTAAAGAAGGTTTAGAAATAGATTTGCGTTAACGTGTTCTTATATATAAATTAACAAAATCATAAGAAATTCCTAAAAAATATTGATTTTTTATTAGTAAGTTTTATGCATTATTTATATTCTATATAAAATAAGATAAATAGGGAAACAATGATAGAGAAATAATCTAAATTATCATAAAAATAGGATAGAATCAAAAGAAAAATTGCATATATTAATATATAAATGGAAAAAAATAGAAAAAAGCAACAACAAAATCCATATAAATAAAAAAATTGTCAAATTGCGTATAATCTTAGTACAATATACTAGGAAAAACAGTAATTTTATAGTACAATATTTATACAAGAAATTTGCAAAAAAAGAAAAGAATATAGTTGTTTTTAGCACAATATAATTAAAAATATTTAGGGAGGAATAAGGAATATGAATCAAAAAACAAAATTAAAAAAAAGCTATATTGTTTATTCTGCGCTATTTTTAATGGCTATAAGTTTTTTTGTTAGTCCAGAACATAGTTATGCAATAACACAAAAAAATATATTATTAGATAGAGAAGATGTAGAAGATAAAGTTTTGTTTTTATCAGATATTTCCTATCAAAAAGCACAAGTAGGATGGGGAAATTTGTCTTTAGATAAAACACAATCTAATACTCCACTTACCTTAATCTTAAATGGTGCAACTACCCAATTTAAAAAAGGAATATGGGCACATGCAACTTCTACTATAGAATATGATATAAGTGATTATAAAGACTATGCCTACCTTACAACTTATTATGGGTTAAATACAACAGCTCAAAGTAATGGAAATGGTGTTAAATTTTATATTTATACCTCAAAAGATGGAAAAAAATGGGATTTACAAACAGAAGAGAATCCTATCGCTTTAAAGGGTGCAAATAATGCAAAATATGCTAAAATTGATATACGTGATGTAAATTATATCAAATTGTACGCACACGATAATGGCTCCAATGCATCTGATCATGCAGTATGGGCAGATACCAAATTGATAAAAGAGGGTTATAAAGATGATGTTACAGTCTCTGTTGAAGAACTAGATTCTTTTATTAAATCAAACTATAACGCTGGTCCTATAGCAGATGATTTAAAACTAACATTATTACAAAGAGATTTTATTGCTAAAGTAGGACAATATCAATTACGTTCATTCATAGACGAAAGTACTAAAAATAAAGAAACTTTAGAATGGTTTATAAATAACGAAGAAGCACTACGTTTATGGATAATAGGAGGAATTCCGAATGGTACTTACCAAAGAGCTTTACAAGTACTTAGTAATTTATACCACGCACATAAAGAGGATTTAGAAAATGAAAACATAACAGAAAATGGAACAAAGTATAAAGATTTATATTTAAAAATGATGCTTTCTTTATCATTAACGCATTCTTCTAACATTGGACTATGGATTGGTGGAAATCAATTTTCAGATGCTGTAACACGTTATGAAATTTATAAAGATATGTATACAAAAAAAGAACTATCTTCAAATTCTATGTTTGAACGTTTAACAGTAGAAGAAATGCGTTGGCTTATGCATGTTAACATTGATGATGAAGAGATTAAATGGTTACATGATTATTCTGCTAAAAAAAGTTTAACAGATCGTTTTAATCCATATAAGTATATTAACTACACATTAAACTATAGTTATTATAAACCACAATATTATAGCCAAGAAAACTATGCAAAATGGGATCAAAAATATCAATTATCAAAATATAATATTACATATCAATCTGGTAAACCAAAACTTTGGATAGTTTTTGAAGAAGGAGCCGTTTGTGGAGGGCTTTCCAAAACAACAGCAAATTTATATGGTGTATGGGGAGTGCCAGCCAGCGTTGTAGGTCAACCAGGCCATGCTGCTTACATTTATTATTATGAAGTAGGTGGAAAAGGAGCTTGGCAATTGGCATACAACGTTGCAGAAACAGCATGGGCAAATACACAAGGATATTCTAGAATGCCAAATGATTGGGGAAATTTTAGTAGTGGTATTGTTACCAATACAGGTTCTATAAAATCAGCTTCTTACTTTTTCCTTGCCCAAGAAGCTCAAAATGAATATGAAAAATATGAAAAATCAGAATTAATTTTATTACTTGAAAAAGTATATAAAGATGACAAAACAAAATTAGAGAGAATTTATCGCGATGCTTTAAATGAAGAAATTATTAACTGGGATGCATGGTTAGGATTAGTAAAAATGTATGTTGCAGATAATACCAAAACAGAAGAAGATATAATGAATTTAGCAGAAGAAATAAGCGAAGTTCTTACCTATCACCCACTCCCTATGTATGATTTAACTCGTAAATTAGGTACAAAAATCACATCACCAGAATATAGAGCAAGACTGATGATGATACAAGAAAAAACACTTCGTAAAGCAACAAAAGCAACAGCATCTAATACATTACAATATAAAGAAGTACCAGTAGTCGCACAAGCACTACTTGGAGAAATAAACTCAGAAATAGCGACATTCTCATTTAGTGGTACCAATGCTAATAAAATTATATTATCAAAGCAGTTACAAAGTGCACAAGTGAATTGGAGTTATAGTCTAGACGGTGGAAATACATGGAAAGATTGTTATGAACATACAAAAGAGCTTACAGCAGAAGAAGTAGCAAGTATAAATGTAACCAATGATATTAAAATTCATATATCAGGATTAGATTATTCAGAAGCAAATATTTATACAATTGATATTACAAAAAGAACATTCCCTAGTGGTGTAATTTCAATCAATGACGAAGAAGATCGTATGATAGGTGCTACCAAAGAGATGGAGTGGACTTTAGATCCAAACGATGGATGGAACTCTTTTGCAAATACCAATCCAATATTTAGTGGAAACAAAAGAGTATATGTTAGAATTATAGCAACAGGAACAAAAATTGCCAGTGATCCAGTGTATTACACATTTAAAGAAAATAATGTGGATGATACAAAATGGTATATTCAGTCTAAAAATTTAAAAGTAATAGAAGTAAATGCAACAGAAACTGGAAATTATAATAATGTTCTAGATGGAGATATTAATACATATTGGCGTTCAAAAAATGGAATTATGCCAGCATACCTAACTATCGAATCAGATAAACCAAGATATATATCAGCAATAGATTATGTCCCAGATAAAAATGCAAAATATATAGGATTTGTTCCTTATGGTCGTGCAAGAAAAATCAATGTTTATGTTAGTATGGATAATAAAAATTGGGAATTAGCAGCCCAAAAGAATAATTTAGGTAATAATGATAATTTAAAACATATTGATTTTCCAGAACCCAAAAAAGGAAAATATGTTAAAATAGAATGTGAAAGTGTTTATGAGGGAGATTATGTAACATTTACTGTATCTGTTATCAAACTCTATGAAAATGTATTGGTAAATGAAGTACCAAGAGCAGACATAAACTATAATATTACAAATGCTACCAATCAAGATGTAACAGCAGAGTTAATAAATCCAATAAGACCTATCACAGTAACAAATAATGATGGAAAAACATCATATACATTTAAAGAAAATGGAGAATTTACTTTCGAATTTGTTGATGCTGATGGAAAAACAGGAAGTGCAACTGCTAAAGTAGATTGGATAGATAAGAAGCCCCCAGAAGCAACAGTAACCTTTAATACAACAGAGATAACAACAGAAGAAGTAGTAGCAACTATAACTTTTAATAAAAATGTAACAATTTTATCAAAAGATGTTCCTATTGTAGAAAATACAGTTGATAAAAGTAAAACAATTACATTCCTAGAAAATACAAGTTATAACTTAGAATTTATGGATGACTTAGGAAATATAGGAACGAAAACAATTGCAGTAGATTGGATAGATAAAGGGCAAGCAAAACCTACCCTAACATATAGTACCAATAAACCTACCAATCAAGATGTAACAGTTACAGTAACCTTTGATAAAGATGCTATGATTACCAATAATAATGGAAATGAAAAGTATACATTTAAAGAAAATGGAGAATTTATCTTTGAATATGTTGATATAGATGGAAATATAGGAACCGTAACAGCTAAAGTAGATTGGATAGATAGGAAGGCTCCAACAGGAACAGTAAAATACAACATAGATAAATTAACCAATCAAAATGTAACAGCAAGTATATCATTTGATGAAGAAGTAATAGTAACAAATAATGGAGGAAAAAGAACATATACATTTACAAAAAATGGAGAATTTACATTTGAATTTAAAGATATA
>CATOOY010000014.1 GCA_951801995.1 uncultured Erysipelotrichaceae bacterium | reverse complement strand
TCTTGACTAACTATCTAGAGTATAATATTAAAACATCAAAAGGTCTTCCTTTTGATGTTATCTAAAAATTACTCTACTGACATTTTCTCAAAATGATTTTACTGACATTTTCAAGAAAATTTGACAGTTTTTATTTTTTAACAAGATATCTAAATTCTGTTTCTCCTTTTGTATATCTTTCTAATTTATATTCTTCTGCTATTTGATAAAATAAATCCCCTACTTTTTCATTATTTCTATTAGGTACAAATAAATTCCAAACTTTTTGCATTACATCATAGTTAGTTAAATGGATGGTAGAAAAAATATCATTTAGTGTATAGGTTTTTTTGTTATTTCACTTTTTTTCCCTACATAATTTAAATTGACATGTAATACTATTCTAAAATACATGTGTAATATACTTGCATAATCTAGATTTTCTGAATATAGATTTCTTTTTTTATCTTTATAATATTTTTCTAATTTCAATAAATTGCTATTTATTCCTTGTGAAATACCAGATGTATAATATTTTCCCACTTGTATGCCTTCATAATCAATTAAAAATTTATGAGGAAAACCATTTCTCATTGAAACCATGATATTTGTTAAGGTAGCTATGTCAGGAAATACACACCCTTCTTTATTTCCTCTCTCTAAAATATTTTCTAATTCAGAGAATTCATCTGCAAATTTATATAAGTCTATCTGACTATTTTCATCTACGATATACTCTCGGAATTGTGGTCCATTGATTTCCTCCATTTGGTATCCTATAAATTCAATATTACTTTTTTTACTATAAAGACCATAGCTTGGAATTAGTATTTCTGGAACAGAATTTATTTTTTCTGCAGTCATAATTTTCTTTTCTATATTTCTTTGCTCTTTTCTTAAATATCCTTCCATTTTAAAAATCTTAAATATATTCCCTTCTTATTCTTTTATTCCGCTATATACAATTGATTTTTTACTTTCTTTTATTAACTCTACATTTTCCAATAATGTCGGGGTTATATATTTAATTTTCATATTTCATCCTCTTTTTGTTTTTCTATCATATATAAGTAAAAAGAAAACCCTTAATAAGGGTTAAAACTCTAATGGTGACCAGTACGGGATTCGGACCCGTGAATGCTGCCGTGAAAGGGCAGTGTGTTAAGCCACTTCACCAACTGGCCAAAAAATGGCGCCTGATGCAGGACTCGAACCTGCGACCCAACGGTTAACAGCCGTTTGCTCTACCAACTGAGCTAATCAGGCAAATAGTCTTAAGCTATAAGACTATTTCATTATAATATATTCTATTCAAAAAATCAATACTTTTTTCATTATTTTTCTTTCTTTTCTTTTTATTGTATTTTTCTTTGGAAAATTTTAACTTTTTTTATATAAATATATATTATTATCTTTTAAAGAATTGTTAAAAAGTAATATTATTTTAAAAATCACAATTGTTTGGGGTTCTTGGGAACGGAATTACATCTCTAATATTAGAAATACCTGTTATATACATAAGTAATCTTTCAAATCCCATTCCGAAACCAGAATGTATACATCCACCATATTTTCTTAGATTTAAATACCATTCTAATCCTTCTTCTGATATACCTAGATTCTTCATTCTTTTTGCTAATTTTTCGTAGTTCTCTTCTCTTTGACTTCCACCCATAAGTTCTCCTGAACCTGGTACTAAAAGGTCTACGGCTGCGACTGTTTTACCATCTTCATTTTCTTTCATATAAAACGCTTTTATATCTTTAGGCCAGTCTGTAACAAATACAGGAGAGTGAAAATGTTCTTCAGTTAAATATTTTTCATGTTCTTTTGCTAAGTCTTCATTATATTCTGGTTCATATTCAAAGTTTTTATTGGATTCTTTTAATATCTTTATAGCATTTTCATGGGTAATACGAACTGCTTTCTTTTCTAAAAGTGTTTGTAATTTTTCTTTTAAACCATGCTCTACATAATTTTCAAAAAATTCTATTTCATTTGGACATTTTTCTAAAACTGTTTTCACTATATATTTTAACATATCTTCTTCTATATCCATTAACTCTTCTAAATTACAAAATGCTATTTCAGGTTCTACCATCCATAGTTCAGAAACATGTGTTTTGGTATTTGAATTTTCTGCTCGAAAAGCAGGACCAAAGGTATAAATTTTTTTAAATGCCATTGCAAAGGCTTCCCCTTCTAACTGTCCTGTAACAGTTAGTCCTACCTTTTTCCCAAAAAAATCTTTTTTATAATTAATACTTCCATCTTCATTTTTAGGTATATTTTTTAGGTCAAGGGTTGTTACTTTGAACATCTCCCCTGCTCCTTCTCCATCATTTGCTGTAAGAAGAGGTGTATTTACATATACATATCCTCGATCCTGAAAATATGTATGTATGGCATGTGCTGCTACACTACGAATACGAAACACAGCTCTTAAAAGATTGGCTCTTGGTCTTAGATAAGCTATCTCTCTTAAAAATTCGTTGCTATGTCTTTTGGGCTGTAAGGGATAATCTTTGTCACAATCTCCCTCTTTTTTTATTTCAGTTAATTTTATTTCAAAGTCTTGTTTCCCATTTGATGGAATCATTTTTCCTATGATGGTTACTGCACAACCTATAGCATATTTTGTTATCTTTTCAAAATTTTCTAGTTCATTATCGTATACAATTTGTACATTTCGAAAATCGGTACCATCACTTATATCTAAAAAACCAAATTCTTTTTGTTTTCTATGGTTTTTTATCCAACCTTGTAATGTAACTTCTTTTCCCATGTAGTCATCTTTTTTTTCATAAAGTTCTTTTACATCCATATATTTACCTCTTTTCTATTTCTTGTTTAATAAGATTCATTGTCATAGCGGGATTGGCTTTTCCTTTTGTTTTTTTCATGATTTGTCCTACAAAGAAATCTATTACATTGGTTCTTCCATTTTTATATTTTTCAATCATATCTAAATGTTCCTCTAATACTTCTTTTACAAATACTAATATTTCTTCTTCATTTCCTATTTGTTTTAATCCTAATTTTTCTATAATTGTAATAGGGTCTTCTTTTTCTTCTAAGGACTTATATAAAACTTCTTTACCTTGTTTACTCGATATAGTTTTATCTTCTACTTTTTTTATTAATTTTGTGAGCATTTTAGGGGTTAGAAAAAGTTCTTTGATTTCTATATCATTTTTATTTAAATATCCTAATATAGTACTTGTAATCCAATTGGATGCTGTTTTGGGATTTGTTCCTTCTTTAATCGTTTCATCAAAGTAATCTGATATTTCTTTTTCTTTTACTAAAATATTGGCATCTACCACAGATAAATGGTATTCATTTTGATATTTTTCTTTTCTTTCTTTAGCAAGAGCTGGAATTTCTTTTCTGATGCTTTCTATCCAATCTTTAGATAGTTTTATTTTGGGAATGTTTGGTTCTACAAAGTATTTATAATCAATTTCATCTACTTTTGAACGCATAAAAATGGTTGTTTCACTTTCTTCATCCCATCTTCTGGTTTCTTGCTTCATCTTATCATAGGTGCCATCTTCTTTTTTCCTTATTTGTCTATCTATCTCATATAAAATTGTATCTTTTACAGCACCAAATGAATTTACATTTTTTATTTCAATTTTAGTACCCCAATTTTCTTCTTTTGTTTCGTCTAAATTTTCATCTATGATAGAAACATTGACATCGCATCTTATTTGTCCTTTTTTGCTGTCGGCTTCACTAATTCCTGTATAACGATAAATACTTCTCATAGTTTCTAGAAAGGCTACAGCTTCTTCTGCAGAGTGTAAATCTGGGTATGTTACAAGTTCTAAAAGAGGAACACCTGCACGGTTATAATCTATTGTAGAATAACTACTATAATGATCTGTAGAGGCTGCATCTTCTTCTAAATGAATATTATCGATACGTACTTTTTTCTCTTCTCCATTTACTTCAAATGTTATGCTTCCTCCTACTCCTATGGGTGCTGGAGAGGTTTGTTGTGTAATTTGATACCCTTTTGGAAGATCTGGATAATAATAATTTTTTCTTTCAAAATATAAATATTCTGGTTGTTTACAGTTTAAGATTAAACTTGCCATTAAGGATTTTTTGACAGCTTCTTTGTTGACGGTAGGAAGGGTTCCTGGGAAAGCCATATCTAAAGGTTTTATATTGGTATTTGGAATTTCATTATATGCATTTTTGGCATTAGAGAAAACTTTGGTATTGGTCGTACTAATTTGGCAGTGCATTTCTAATCCAATCATTGCTTTATATTTACCCATTGTTTACCTCCTTTGCTATTTGATTTTTATATTCCATTGTATTTTCTAATGCATAGGCGATATTTAATACATTTTCATCGTCATAACAATTTCCTGTTATATTCAATCCTACTGGAAGACTATCTACAAATCCATCTGGTATGGTTATAGAAGGAAATCCTCCAAAATTTCCAATTTGTAAATGTTCTTCTAAAATAACGGTATTTTCATCTAGTATATCTAATGAACCATCTAATAATTTAGCAGGTCCACTTCCTACAGGGAGGATAACAGCATCATATTTTTTAAATAAATCTTTCCAAGCATCTACAAGCATTCTTCTTACTTTTTGAGCATTTTTAAAATAACGATCTATATTTTCTTTTTGTAATACATAAGATCCTATAATAAATCTTCTTTTGATAAGTGGAGAAAAGCCTTCTGTTCTATAATTTTTCATCATTTCTATATAGCTTTTTCCTTGTGCTCTTGGTCCAAAAACAATTCCTGTTAAATTGGACATATTGGAAGTTGCTTCGGCACAGGATATTACTACATAGGCAGAAGCTGATGCTTTTAATAATTCTTTGTCGATAGATACTTCTTCTACTTCCATTCCTATTTTTTTTGCATTTTCTAACACTTTTTCAAAATTTTCTAGATGTTCTTTTAATTCTTTATTTGCATTTGGATACATTTTTTTATCACATATTTCTTTGATATAACAAAGTTTTTTTCCTTTTACATTTCCTGTTAATGCTTCTTTTAGATGCATGTCTTTTGAATCATAACTTGTCATATCTTTGGGATCTATTCCTTTCATAGCATCTACAACAATAGCAGCATCTTTTACACTACGTGTTAAAGCACCACAGTGATCTAAGCTGGATGCGAATGGAAATAAACCATATCTTGAAATTAATCCATAAGTTGGTTTATATCCTACAATTCCACAATATGCAGCTGGTTTTCTTATGGAATCTCCTGTGTCACTTCCTGTTGCATAAGGATATACTCCTGCAGCTACTGCAGCAGCACTTCCTGCAGATGAACCTGCACACATACGTGTTTTATCCCATGGATTTTTTACAATACCAGTATGCCCTGTTGTTCCTGTTGCTCCCATGCCAAATTCATCTAATACGGTTTTATTTACAGCAATAGCTCCTACTTTTTCTAAATTTTCAATAGAAGTTGCTGTAAAAAAAGGAACATAATCTTTTAGTGTGTTAGATGAGCCTGTACTTAATATTCCTTTTGTACTGTAGTTATCTTTAATACCAAATGGGATGCCAGATAAGAGATGATCGGTTACTTCTTTTTCTTTTGCATCTTCTATTATAGTTACGAAAGCGTTACACTTTTTTTGTATTTCTTTTGATTTTTGTAAGGATTCTTCTATTAATTCTCTGCTTGTTATTTTTCCTTCTTTTAAAGCACTATGTATTTCTTCAATACTTTTATCTACATAACTCATTCTTCCACCACCTTTGGTACTCTTACTTCTCTTTCTTTTACATCATCACAGTTTTGTAATAATTCTTCTATTGTTACTGCCTGTTCTACTTCGTCTTCCCTTAATTCGCAGACAAAATCATCAATGGGATGTGTCATAGGTTTTATGTTTTCTATTCCTTCTATTTTACTAACTATGTCTATTTCCCTATCGATTACTTCAAACTCTTCTAAAACCATTTTATTTTCTTCTTCTGTAAGACCTATTAATAATTTATCTGCATAATTTTCTACCATTTCTTTTGTAAATGTTGCCATAATTTCCTCCTTTTCTATATAAAAAAAGCTCATCCCTATAAAGGGACGAACTTTTTAGTCCGCGGTACCACCCTAGTTACCTTATGGTCTCTTTTCACGTTTGTGATTTTAAGATAACGGAAATACCCGGCTTATTCTACTTTATTTCAAATAAGCAACTCCAGAGTGTTCTTCTCTATAATATCTACTTGTTAGACTCTCACTATTTCTAACTCGCTTATCAGTCATTCTTTATAGATACTTTTCTCTTTCTAAGTTATTTATTTTATAACACAAATGGTGGACCTGAATGGACTTGAACCATCGACCTCACGCTTATCAGGCGTGCGCTCTAACCAGCTGAGCTACAGGTCCAGATAAGTTATATCAAAGACTATTTAAGTATAACTTATTTTTTTTATTTTGACAAGTACTTTTTCTAAATTTCACTTATTTCTTAGCATTTATTTACTTCGATATAACTTTTTTACGTTTTATTTTTAACTTATTATTTGAAAATTTCAAAGAATTATTATAATTATCACTTATTTGGTTATTTTAGCTTCTTCTATTAACGTATCTATTAATTTTTTAAAGGATATTCCTTTTTCTTCTAATAATACAGGATACATACTGATACTTGTAAATCCTGGCATAGTATTTATTTCATTTATGTATATTTTTCCTGTTTTACTGATAAAAAAGTCTATTCTTGAAAGACCACTGCATCCTAATATATGATATGCTTTTTCTGCGTTTCTTTTTATCTTTTTTTCTATTTTTCTATTTATTTTTGTAGGTACTTTTGTTATGGATTTTTCACAATTATATTTAGCATTATAACTATAGAAATCTTCACCTGAGAATATTTCACCTATATTAGAGATTGTAAGATTTTCGTTTCCTAAAATTGCTACTTCTACTTCTCTTCCTTTTATGTATTTTTCAATTAATACTTTTTTATCATAAAGTAATGCTTCTCTTATAGCGTTTTCCAATTTTTCTTTTTTATTTACTTTACAAATACCGATACTACTTCCTGATGCTGAAGGTTTTACAAAACAGGGATATCCTATATAGTTTCTTACTTTTTTTTGCAATTCCTTTAGGGGGGTATCTTTGGTAGCAACTATATAGGGTACTACTGCTATTTTTTCTTTTGAAAGAATTTTTTTGGTAAAATCTTTATCCATACATACAGCACTACTTACGACATTACATCCTACATAAGGAATATGCATCATTTCAAAAAGTCCTTGTATTTTTCCGTCTTCTCCATAATCTCCATGTAAAATAGGAAAAACAACATCATATTTTTTTAATATTTCTAAATTTTCTATTTTAGCTTTGGTATCTAAATCTTCTATGTTTTTACAAAGATACCAAGTTCCTTCTCTATCAATATAAATGAGGTCTATTTTATATTTATTTTTATCTGTGTTTTCTAGTACACTTTTGCAAGATCTAATAGATACCTCATGTTCATAGCTTTCTCCACCGAAGATAAATGCGATATTTTTTTTCAACATTATCAACTCCTATAGTACTATATTCTTTTTATAGAAGGTGGTGACTTTATGAAAACTGGAAGAGAAATATCTACGTGTATCCTCTTTTCATTTTAATTATAATAAACTTGTTTGATAGGATGATATAAATTCTTCCATTATATATTTATTATATACTATTCATTTTGTAAATCTCATTTTTCTTTCCCTTGTAAAACTGGTTTTCTTTCCTCTTCCTATAGCTTTTAATTTAACTCCTTTTATTTCCAACTATATTATCGCATTTTTCCATAATAAAAACCATACATTTTTTGTATAGTTTCTTAAACTGATGATATTAGGTAGGACATACAACAACTTCTTAGCCAAAATAAAATAGTTAGTAATAAATTTAACTAACTATAATATAACACGATTTTGTAATTTTCACAAACAATTTAGTCATTTAATGCACCAGACATAATTCTAAATTTTGCTTTACTATTCCATATCTCTAATAATTTTTCAAAATTAGAATCAACATTTAGCATTAATGTAGCTAGTTCATCTAATTCTTTATACTCATCTTCACTCAATTCGAAATTCTTTTCTTGAATGTATTTAGGCAAATGTAAAAATATTATTTCATTATTCATAATGGAATGAAAATCATAAAATAGTCCATGAATACTTGCTTTTAAACCTAAAGTTGCAGGAGTAGAAGCATAATATATTTCTTCAATTTTATATTTATTATTTCTCATTCCTAAATATGCCTCAGCACCAAATATAAATTTATCTTTAGGTATATCATTTAAATCAAATCCCATTTCGTGGTCAGGGCAATGTTCATCAGCATCTACTAAAACCCATCTCTTTTTCTTTTCATCATAATATTCCGTAATCCAGTGATCATATGCTACACCATCATATTTAATATATGGAGCAAAGCCACTTCTCACTCTTGCAGAATATCCCTTTGCTTTTAATATACTTGCTAATAATATTGCTTGTTCTCTACAAGTAACATGTATTTTATCTTCTGCCTTTCTTTCATTATAATAATTACTATCTTTTCTTAATAATTCATGCAACATACTTAAGGCTGTAGGAAATAAATCATCTTCATAGTCTAATCTTGTTATTGGAACTTTTGTCATATCACCCCAAAAACATTTACTTTGTTTTCTTATATCTGGATTACTATATGCAATAGGATGAATTATTTGCATTCTTTGAAGTACACATAATTCATCTATATCATTGGTTAATTGTTTAGCAAAATCCTTATATAATCCTAAATCTGTGTATAAACTTGTTTGCTTATAAAATTCTAATATTTTTTTATTCATTATACCACTGTACAATATCTTTTAATTCTTTTCTAGATCTTTGTTTAGGTGATTGACTTGCATATCCAAGTGCTAAAGCACAATTTAGCTCCATATCTTTATGGCCAAGCATTCTTGCTACTTCATCTGCTACATATACTGTATCTCTTATCCATAAAAATCCTATTCCTAAATCAGTAGCTCTTAAACACATATTTTCAACACAAGCACCTATTGATAAATTATCCCCTACAATCCAATTGTCATTTTTTTCTCTAAATATTAAAACTAATACAGGGGCTTGTTTTATTATATTCGCTGTGGGATTAACGCTACTTGCACAACCTAGGTTTTTTCTTTCAATAGTACCATCATTATTTATTGTATAATTAATCATCATATCTGCTATTTTATCTTTAGTATTATTTTCAACAATTACAAAATACCAAGGTTGCCTATTTTTTGCAGAAGGAGCAAGCCTTCCACACTCTAATATATCTTCTACAATTTTTCTTGGTACTTTTTCTTTAGTATAACCTCTAATACTTCTTCTTTCTTTAATAGATTTTAGGGTTTCTACCTTTACACCTCATTCCTATATTAATCTATTTTACACTCTCTAAGAGAATAATGGCAATCTTCTTTACAATCTGTTTTTACTAATTTAAAATTATGACTTTCATAAATATCATTTAGTTCTGCTTTTTTTAAATTTATATTTTGTTTTCGAAGCAAATTTTTACAATCCATACTAAGTATATAATTCATTTTTTCACTACCAATCATTATGTATTTATTATACACTATTCATTTAATTATTCAAAGTTTGAATTTTAACAACTTGTATGTTTATTGTTCCATATACAATTGTTTTACTAAATTGGCAAAATCAATTTAATTTCTATAAATATTCTACCATCAATTTATACATATTAAAACTCGAACCCTATAGTTCGAGTTTGGTATCACTCTGGTGGACTGTTAGGGATTCGAACCCTAGACCCACTGATTAAGAGTCAGTTGCTCTACCAACTGAGCTAACAGTCCATTAAATAAATTACTTTTATAGTATAACATTAATTTTATATAAATTCAATCTAATTTTGAAAAATAAAAATTTATATGCTAAAATATAGGTGGTGGTAAAATGAATATAATAGATATTTATAATAAATATGCAATTCCAGAACGCTTACAAATGCATATGCTAAGGGTTGCTGCTATGTGTAAACTCATATTAGATAATTTACATTCTATACAAATAGACGAAAATTTACTTATCCGTATTGCTTTATTACATGATATGGGAAATATTGTTAAAATCTCGGATGATGATGAAGAAATGAAAAATCCTCTATTTGCACAAATAAGACAAAAATATATTGATAAATATGGTAGGGATGATCATAAGATCAATATTGCTATAGGTGAAGAAGTGGGTCTTACAGAGGAAGAACTTTCTATTTTAGATAAAAAGCAATTACGAAAAAACAAAGAAATTATGGAGTCTGATAATTATATTTTAAAAATTTGTGCCTATTGTGACCAAAGAGTTTCTCCTACTGGGGTTGAAAGTTTAGTGGGTAGGTTAAAAGAACTACAAAATAGGCATAAAAATAAACCCAATGCTAGTATGTATGATCCAAAAACTGCAGCAGCACTCCTCTCATATGCTTTAGAGATTGAAAAACAAGTTATGAATTTTTGTAACCTTAAACCCTATGAAATCAATGATGAATCTATTTCTATATATATTCAAGAACTTTCATCTTTTCATTTAAAAGTAAAAAGTAAATAATTTTTATGAAAAAATCCAGAATATTTCTGGCTTTTTTATTCTTTTCTATAAATCGTTGTTTTGAAAGTGTTTTGTCCTTCATATTCCTTATTATTATTTAAATCGTCTTCTTCATAGATAAAAGCTATAAGTGTAATGGGTGAAGTTATTTCATGTGTAAGAGTAGACCCTGTTAATTTGATACTTGTTAAAAGTGTTTCTTCTTTTTCCTTTTCTATATGTGTATAAAAGGCTCCATCCTCCTGATGAATGTCATCATATAAATAGACTTGCATATAATCATAAAAACTTTGTGTATCTTCTGGTTTTAAAATTGTTTTTTTTATATTGATTTTATTTATAGTTTCAAAAGAGATTTGATATCCTATTTTATAAGAAGTTATATCTTTATATAATTTAAAATATTGATTCCATACCTCTTTGATGGGATTGCCACTTATTTGCTCCTCTACTGTATAAAAGGTACTAAAAACACCTATATCTTTATTTAATACGAATGGTGATGTATATTCTTTGGTTAAAATTCTGCTTCTGTTTTTTTTGGTATACATTCCAACTAAAATAGGATTTTTCTTTTTTTCTATTTTTTCTTCTACTTTTTTTAATTCTTCCTTTTTTTCTATTTCTACTTTTTCTTTATAACAACCGCTTAGTACAAATAGACTTGCCATTAAACAAATATATATTTTTTTCATTTAATTTCCTATTATATATATTCTATTTTTTGCTTTTTCGAAGTATTTTTTACATTTATTATAATTTTCTTTATTATTAGAAAAGAATCTTGCAATATAAGTATCTTTTCCTTTTTTATATAAATAAATATTCATAAGATATTTTTCCCTACTTTCTGTTTTGTTGGTATACCATTTTTTAGTACCTATTATTACTTTTTCTAAATTAGAGAAGTCTTTTTCTATTCCATAATAATTATAGAGAAATACTTCTCCTTCTTGTTTTACTTTCCCAGCATCTAAATAACATGCATTCTCTGCTTTTAAAAAGTTTGTTTTTTCATCTTTTACAAAATCATGACTTATCAATATCATATCGTTCATTTTATGAATGTCTTTTATAAAATAAGGAACCATTAGAACCATTATAGTTAGTATTGTTATAGTAAATAAAGTAATTAGGATAGCACCTATTATACTTACATCTCCTTTTTGCATTATTTTTTCAGAAATATTTTCTGTTTTCTTTTTTACTTTTTTTATTTTATTTCTTGCATGTAATATGTAAATTGTATTCCCAAAAAAAAGATAGAAAATAGGAAAAATAATACATAAATACTTTAAAATAGGAAAAAAATTTGTAGAAAGAAATAGAAAAACACTTTCTATTAAAAATAATATAAATCCTAATAAATAACATTTTCTATAAAAAAGCCAAAATGGGCCTAATACTAGGGCTACAAAATTAATAGATTTATTTAATATTTTATCTTTATTTTTTCCTGTAAAAAGTTCTAAATCTTCTCTTAAAACATCTTTTTTAGGTTTTAATCCTTCCATCTGATAAACTTTGCCTTCATTTACAATTATTCCACATCGCATACAGTAGTTTTCTTCACTTTCTGAACCACATTTTGGACATATCATAACATCACATCCTATTTTTATTATATCTAAATTTTTGTAAAAAGAAAAGCACTTTGGTGCTTACATTTTTCTTATTTTTCCTTTTGTGCCAAGTTTTCCTTTTACTCCATTAAAGCCTTCTAAAATATTGGTATCAAATGAATATGTTTTCTTCTCTTTTCTTTTATAATCTTTAATTGCAAGTGTGATTAAATCATCTAATAGACAGTTGTATTCTTTTCCTGCTGGTGACCATAAATAAAATGATAAAGATCCTGGAATGGTGTTTGGCTCATTTACATATATTTTTTTCTGTTTTTTATCTATTAAAAAGTCAATTCTACATACTCCTGATAAATTTAGAGAACGGAATGTTTTTTTAGCTAATTCTTTTACTTCTTCTTCTAATTTTTTATCAAGACGAGCTGGTATAATACGATCTAAGGCAAGCATTCCTTTGCTTCCTGTTTGACATATTTTTTTACTTCCTTTTAACTTTCCTTTTCCATTTCCTATATATTTATCTTTATATGTTAGAAATTCATTTCCACTTATTACTTCTTCTAATACACTCGTTTCTTGTGATTCATAGTTTCCAAGTACACTACAGTTTACTTCTACTAAGTTTTCTACCATTTTTTCTACTATAATTTTCATATCATAATTAATTGCTTCTGTGATTGCTGCATCTATTTTATCTTTATCTTTTACGACTGTTATTCCTACACTACTACCAAGTGTTGCTGGTTTTACAATAACAGGATATCCTATTTTTTCTATTTCTTTGTGAATATCTTCTTTATATGTTAAATATTCTGTATCATAGAACCAAGTATATGGAACAATAGGTAGTTCATCTGATTTCATTACTTGTTTCATAACTACTTTATCTTGTCCCATTGCAGCTCCTAAGATGTGGGGTCCTACATAAGGAATACCAATTGTATCTAGAAAACCTGCGATGGATCCATCTTCTATATTATTTCCATGTACAATGGGAAATGCTATATCAATTTCTGTTATTATTCTTTTTAAAAATCCTAAGGATTGTAAATAAAAGGATTCTCCTTTTTTAAATAAAACACATTTTTTAGCAAATTTTTTTAAATCATTAAAATCTTTATATATATCAATTTCTTTTAGCATAGGACCTGTATACCAAATACGATCTTTTCCTATATAAATAGGAATTATTTCATATTTTTCTTCATCCATAAAGCCCATAGCTTGTACAGCAGAAATAATACTTACTTCATGTTCTACTGTTTCTCCCCCAAAAATTACACCTACTTTTATTTTCATATTAACCTCCATTATTTTTCATTGAATAGATCTGGTAAATCATTTTCAATTAATACGTATGTATTTTCATTTTGAAATTTATTTAAAAGCTGAAATGCCAGTTTTACATCATTTACAATATGAATGTTTTCTTTTTTAAATTTTTCGTTTTCTAATCCATCGTAGATAGGTTTTGTTTGCTTTTCACCTACTAATATTACTTCATCACAAACTTGTGCAATTTGTTTTCCAAATTTCATATTTAATTCATATTGTCTTTCTCCTAGTTCTATCATACCAGGTGTGATGATAATCTTTTTACCTGGCATAATTTCTAATACTTCTAATGCCATACTGGAACCTACTGGATTAGAGTTATAAGCATCATCTATTAATGTTACATTTCCATATGGTTTGATTTCTAGACGATGTTCTACTGGTTTTACTTTTGTAACTCCTAATTGCATTTGTTCTTTGGTAATACCAAATTCTTCAGCTAGTGCTAGTGAAGCTAAAATATTATATATATTGGCTTTCCCTAGTAATCTTGTTTCAAAATGATATTTCTTTTTCTCTTTTTTAAAACTTACATCAAATTGCATACCATCTTTGTTCATTTTAATATTACTAGCTTTAATATCTACATTTTCATTTTCTATTCCTATCCAAATAATTTTACAATTATTTTTGATTGAATAAGATACCTGATATTCATCATCACCATTTAGGACTCCTACTCCCTCTTCTGGTAAGGATTCAATTAGTTCAAATTTTCCTGTTTGAATGTTTTCCCTACTTCCAAAGCTTTCTAAATGTGCTGTTCCTATTTTGGTTAGAATACCATATTTTGGATGTACTAAATCACAGTTTTCTTTGATTTCCCCTTTTTTAAAGGCTCCCATTTCTGCTATAAATACATCACTAAATTTATCTAAATAATTATTGATAGATCTTATTAAACCATATGGAGTATTAAAATTTTTAGGTGTAGCAAATGCGTTTAATTTTACGTCTAGGATATCATTTAAGATATTTTTACTACTTGTTTTTCCATAACTACCTGTAATTCCTATTACTTTTAATTGCTTCATTTCTTTTAATTTTTTTATAGCTTTTCTTCTATAATGATAAAAAACTTGTTTTTCTATTGGTATATTTACAATATTAGCAAGCATTACCATAAAGTAATTTAAATATAGAAGAGCACCTATAAATAGGTAATAATAAGGCATTATGGTTTCACTAAAGAAATATACCATACTTAAAATGGGAATAAGATATAGTATAAAAAGGGTTACTATTAATCTATTTACTCTTTTTGTATATACGAGTGATAATTTTGTTTGCTCTTTTTTATATACTCTTTTAGTGAAATAAATATTTACTATATAAAAGATACTCACTAATATTATTTGTATTTTACTATTTATAAATAAAAAGAAAATGAAGAATACAAAGAAAGAATCTATATCTACAAATACTTTATTTTTATTTTTTACGATCCATTTTAGGTATCTATGATCATCGTCATACCAGTTTTGTTGTAACATATGTATCGATTTTTTGCTCTTTATCCATAAATATATCAATATAATGATTATTGAAAAGATAAAATATAATTTCATAATAAATTCCTACTTTCCTATAAAAAATTTTGTAAAATTGAAATTACTCTAGGAAGAAATTCTAAATAGGCATAATGTGTTCCACCTTCTAGGATGACAACACCACTATCTTCTATCCATTTTTCAAGTATGTAAGCGTCTTCTACTGGTACTTCTGTATCTTCTGTTCCCCACAAAATCAAAGTGGGACATTTTATTGTTTTTACTTCCTTTTGTATGTCTAAATTTACATGATTTACTAATATTTTTCTCATGAGTGGATCTGCATTTCTATAATCTGTTGAACCTATATGTTTTTTTGCAAAGTTTTCTAATTTATTTAAAACAGGAACTTTTTTTAATTTTTTTAATGTTCTTACTTTTAAGGAAGGTGTCTTTTCTGATTTCTTAAAAGGACCTGCTAGTACAACTAATTTTTCTACTTCGTATTTACTGGCATATAAAAGTGATAATTTTCCTCCAAAGGAATGTCCTACTAATGTTATTTTTTTTACTTTTAATTCTTGTAATAGTGCATGAAGCATTTCTATATAATCATTCATTTGCCATACAAAGTCTGGTTTTTCACTTTGCCCAAATCCTGGTAAATCGATAATGAGGATTTGAAATTTATTTTGAAAAGGATCGGCTATGGGTTTCATCATTTCTATATTTTGTCCCCAACCATGTAAATAAACTATGGTTTCTTTGCCTTTACCATATAGTTCATAATTAATTTTTATATTTTTTACTTTTTTGATCATGCCATCACCATTATTATTATACCATTTTCTTTTTAAAAAATATATGCAATTCCATATTTCAATGTATATTTTTTTAAAATTGCTACTTCCCATAAAAAAAAGGACAACTTGTCCTAGTGTTTTTTTGTATTTTTTTTTCTTTTTTTCTTTTTTGGAAATATTTTAAGTATAATTTCTTCTTCTTTTTTTGGTATGGTGTCATGACATACTTCTAATAGAAGAATACCCCCTATTACAAAAATTAAAAATTGTATTAGAAAGGAATCTATTAAAAAAGATAAGACAAAAGATAATGTTCCACTTAAGATAAACCAAATTGTTTTTGTGGAAATACATTCAATTAACATTAATAAAATTATGATTCCAATCCAAATATACCACATGTAACATCACCTATCTTTATTATACTATTGCTCTTTTTTAAACACAACAAAAATTTACTTATTTCTTATTTTTATTTCATAAGATAGGTTTTTTAATTCTGAAAAGTCATTTTTATTGCAGAGTAATTTTATTTCTTTTATGGGAATTCCATATACTTCTATCTTTGCTATTTCTTCTAATATTCCATTATTTTTTAGGTTTTCTTTATATAGTTTTTCCAATAAAATGATGTTGTTGGTATATGTATCTGATGTAAAGGTATAATTCTCTACTTTTTGCATTTTATTTCTATAAATTTCTTTTATATAGGGTTTAATAGATACAATGGTTTTGTTTCCAAAGTATTTTTCCATATTTTTTGTATTTACTTCTCTATTTTGAAAAGTAATATAACAATAAGATGGTGTATTTAAGTATTCTGTTTCTTTAAAAACTGGATCTATTACTTCTCTTTTTTTATATACCATACAAAGAAGAATTAAAAAAAATAATGCTGTAATTTTCTTCATAAATCACCTCATTATTTTTATTTTGTCCCTATTTTTTTATTTTATAATTTTTTTAGTGTTTGTTCTGATAAAAGTATTTCTCCTTTATATGCTAGATCATTTAGATAGGAAAGCTGTTCTTCTGTAAATAAATTACTATTTTGTTCTACTAAATATTTTTCTGTAACTAATTTTTCTTCTAATTCATCTATTGGCATAGTAGAAGCTGCATTTAATATACCTTCTAATTGTGATACTCTTTGATTAAATGCATCTGATTGTACATTTTCCTTTATAGTTGTATCTTCTTTTGAACTTTCTGGCATTTTAGAGACTGTTATAGGTTGTAATTCTTGTTCTTTTTTTTGTTCTTCTTTTCTTCGGGCCGTTCCTCTTATTCCTGCTGCTTTTAGTTCTTCATCTGAAAATTGAGAAATTACTTCATAAAAGTCTTCTCTTTGTTTTCTTTCTATTTCTTGCTGTTTTATTTTCTCTTTGTCTTTTGCAGCTTCCTCTTTTTCTAATTTAGTGGCAAGTGCGTTACTTTTTACAGCATAAGTTTCTGCATTTTCTTTTATTTGATTTATTCTTTCATTTAGTGTTTTTTCGATAGTTCCTATTAGGACATGTCCTAATCCTAGTTGTTTCCATACTTCTTTATCTCTTTCTATCTCTTTTAAAACAGTTACCATTTCTTCTTGCACTTCTGCACGTTTTCCTAATAATGTGTCTACTGCATCATTTAGATCATCTAAAGAATTATTCTGATATGCAACTTCTGCAGCATCATATAATTTTTGATTTGATTGCATATCTGCTTTTATAGTTTGTTCTTTTATATCATATTTTTGAGTATAATTTATTCTTAATGCATTTTTTAATTGTTCAACTTGTGCTCCTTCTTTATGTTTAGTGAGTAAAGTTGTTAATTGTTTCTCCATGTCTAAAATATCTTCATAGGAATTTTTTAATGCTACTTGTTTATATACTCTTTCTACCTTTTCTGACTTTTCTTCTTTATTTGGACAAATTTGTTGAAATTTTTCTTGGTAATTTATATATATTTTTTCTAATTGTTCAATATTTACTCCAAATAAAGATGCATAATCTTCACTTTTGCTTTTTTCTATAAAGTTTTTCCAACTACGTAAAATATCTTCTACTTTTTGTGTCAAAATAGAATTTTTTGTTTTTTGTAGTGTTTGAAGATATATTTCCACATTTTTTATATTTCTATCCATTGTTGCCATATTATGAAAAACAGTTGCTATATTTTCATGTGTGTATGGATATAATAATTCTTCAAATGTTTCTATTTCAGAAAATACATTCGTATCTTTTTCATAATTTTTATACATCTTCTCTATATCTTCAAACTGTTTTGTTAATATTGTAATCTTTCCTGCTTTTGCATTTTTTACAAACTCATTACAAAAGTTATCGAATGTTTTTCTAATCTGTTTTCCTTTTTCCTCATTGGACATTTCATTTGGTGTTGTTCCACCTTTTTCTCTAAATACTCTAAAATTTTCTTCTGTTATACTTATTTGATTTCTACACTCTTCCATAAGAGGTTGAAGCCACTCATTTATTTCTTCCTTTATAAAATAAGCATTTATTTCTTCTACTAATTTTTCATAGTTGTTCTTTTCTGTTTTCCAGAACATTTCATTCATTACAGCATTGGGATTGGAAAAAGTAGTTATTCTAGAGCATAATTCTTTTTGATAATTATTTATTTCTTGAAATTTTTCTAAATGAATTTTTGTTTCTTCTTTTTTTTCATAATCTTCATTTACTGATTGTTGTATAAATTCTTGAAGTGCTTCTATTTCTTTTGTACAATCATAATATTTGTTTACATTTGCACCTATATTAGCATTATTTAATAATGCATCTCTTACTTTTTTTGCTATTACATTAAAATTTATTGGCTCTTTATTTTCTTTTTCTTCTACTTTTGTTTCTTCTGCCTTCTCTTCAACTTTTTCTTGTGGTTTTTCTTTTCTTTGATAATTTTCCTTTATGCTGGCTTGGATTTCTTCATATGCATGAGCATAATTTTTATAATCTACAGGACTGGCTTTTTTTAAAAATTTTGTTAATATTTCTTTTGCACGATTATCCCTATATTCAATTACTGCTTCTGGTTCTCCATTTTTTATAGCAATTTCTAACATTTTCATCGCAGCAGCTGCACGCATTTCTATATCAGTAAAAGTGTGGAAAGTTAATGTTTTATATTGGGCTTCAGCTTCTTCTACTTTCTCTGCATATTTATAACCTTCCATTGTTTCTTTTTCTTCTTTTGGGGCTTGTGCTACTTCCCAATCTTTTTCTTTCTTTGCTAAATATGTTTCTAATCCTTTTTTCTGTTTTTCATCTTTTACTTTTCCTTAATTTTTTTTTGCTTTAGTAAAAAGATCTACACTAATATTAGTATATATACTTAATATATTTTTCCATTCTTCATATTGTTCTTTATATTTTTCATATAAATCTTTATCTGTTTCAAATTCTTCTTTTAAATTTTTTTGTAATCGAACTAGGGTTCTATTTCCTGCATTTATTTGTCTAGTAGCAGTAACTTCTTCCATGTCATAGCCCATAAGTGGGAATCTACTTTCTAATGCTTCTAAGTTCCTTTTTATTTTGTTTTTTCTTTGGTTTTCTCTAAAGTTTTGGAATTTTTGACGTGCTGTTTTCTTATCTACTACTTTTATTTTTTTCGCGCCTACTTCTCCTAGGGCTACTATTTCGTCTGATTCTTCTTTTTCCTTTTCTAATGGTTCAACAAAGATATGACTTTTTTCATTTTCAATTTCTGTTACCATTTTCTCTAATTCTCTTAAACTTTCTTGTATTTGTAGTTCATGATCTAATTTGTCTTTTATTTCTTCCACACTATCCAGTTCTTGTTCTGCTATAGCTTTTAATATATATTCATAATCTATTTTACTTTCTGTAGCCATACTATACCTCCTCTTCACTATTCATAATTTTTCTCATTACATCTTTAATTCTTTTCCAAACGGCTTCATCTTCGACCGCATATAGACGGGCATACCCATCTCCTAGCATTGCAACACGTGACACCAAAAGTGTAGACAATCCTTTTTTGTCTACTTCATTAAAAGTATATATAATATATCTTGTAGGATCATTTTCTAGTGTGAAGTCTAACCATACTTCAGCTTCTGCTGTTTCTCCATTTTCCTTTTTTACTTTTAATTTTTGTATTTCATTCATAAGCGGCCTCCCTTTTCACTCTATAGTCATTATATCATAAAAATGAAATCATTCCCACATTTTTATCAAATTAAAATATAGAGACTACATTTTTTCTATTATAGCATTATACTGTTTTTTTTGTAAATCTTTTATTTGTAAATGTGGTGTAAATAAAAAATTGGGGATTCCCAATTTTAATCTATTTGAACCAATTCATATTCTTTTGTACCAAAACCAAGTTCTTGTGCTGCGTCTATTATATGTGTACCATTTTTTTCTTCTACTCTTTTTATGAAATGGTTTTTTCCTTCTTCTTTGGAATTATATATTAGGTCTAAACATGCTTTGTCTAAAGCAATAGGATCTAATGAAGATAAAATGCCTATATCTTTCATACAAGGATCTTCTGCTACTGCACAGCAATCACAGTCTACTGATAGGTTACACATTATATTTATATATGCTATATTTCCATGGAAATATTGTACAACAGAAGATGCTGAATCTGCCATTGCCTCTAAAAATTTTATCTGATCTACTTTAAACATGTCTTCATAGGAACCATCTTTTCCTGTGCAATGGATATAACGTTTCCCTCTACTAGATGCTACTCCTATAGAAAGTTGTTTTAAGGCACCTCCATATCCACCCATTGGATGACCTTTAAAATGAGAAAGTACTAACATAGCGTCATAATTCTTTATACTTTTTCCTATATAATTTTTTGTAAGTATTTTTCCATTTGGAATAGAAAGTTCTATTTCTCCTTCTTTATCCATAATATCTACATTAAAATATTTACTCCACCCATGTTCTTCCATTAGTTTTTCATGCTTTTCTGTAGTATCTCTCATTCCTTCGTATGCTGTGTTACATTCTACTACTGTTCCATTTACAAAATCTATCATTGGTTTCATAAATTCAGGATGTAGATAATTTTGATTTCCTTTTTCTCCAGAGTGTACTTTTACTGCTATTTTTCCTTTTAATTCTTTGCCTAGTATTTTATACATTTCTACTACTTTTTCAGGGGTAATTGTTTTTGTAAAATATACTTTTGATTTTTCCATTCTTTTTCCTTCTTTCTATATCTATTTACTTATTTTATAGTATTAAGGTCTTCCTTAAAATTTATCTTTTCTTTTATTAATCCGTTTGATGTTAGTATATAAAGTGTATCTATTACTTTATTAATATATTTTCTATCATGGGATACACTGATTATTGTCCCTTTATATTCACTTAATACTTTTCTAATAACTGGGTTTGATAAGGGGCTTACATTTCTTGTTGGTTCATCTAGTATTAAGACATTACATTCATCTAGCACTAATTTAATTAAAAATAGTTTAGCTTTTGTACCATTGCTTAATTCTTTCATTTTACTAACCATTTCTTCTCTAGTAAATTTCATGCTCCCTAAAAGACTTCTTGCTTTTGTTATTCCATCTTTACTACCATTTGGGGCTAGGAAATCTAATACATAATCATAATTATTTAAAATATCATTATACATCTGAGGCATATATCCAACTTTAATATCCTTTCTATCTTTTAGTTTCTCATAAATCATTTTTATTAAAGTCGTTTTGCCAGCGCCATTTTTCCCAATAATGCATATATGTACATTGCCAATTATATCTAGTTTTATATTTCTAGATAGATTTCTATTAGCTACACTTAATGTTGGAATATTTAAATGCATTATTTTTTTTGCTCTTGGCATTTCAATATTTTCAAAGAAAAAATTTATACTTTCTTCTACATCTGGTATCTCTGTTAATTCTGTATTATTTAATTTTTTCTCTTGTGATTTTAAAGAATGCATCTTCTTTTTTAAAACTTGTGCACCATGTGGATCCCTTCTAGAAATGGTATTTTGTTGATATTCCACTTTTTGCATGATTTTTCTTAATTTTTCTGTTTGTTTATTAAATTTTCTCTTTTCTGATTTAGCAACTTGTGCTGTCTTTTCTAGTTTTCTCAGTCTTTGGTCTACATAGGTATCATAATCTATTTTCAATAGGGTATGTTTACAATCTTCTTTTTTTATTATTTTTTCTAAATGTAAAATCATATTGGCAGTATTAGATAATAATGTTTCATCATGAGAAACATACACAATTGGTTTATCTATTTTATTTATAAATATTTCTAACCACTGTAAGGTTTCAATATCTAAATCATTTGTTGGTTCATCTAAAAATAAAATATCATATTCACTTATTAATAATTTTATAATATTTATTTTT
>CATOOY010000013.1 GCA_951801995.1 uncultured Erysipelotrichaceae bacterium | reverse complement strand
TCCTAATATACAAATTGGCAAAAAATAAATGCACCATATTTCTAATAAAATTGTTCCTACAACATTTCCTGTATTTGCATTAAATATTGGAAACATTGGAACAATAAAACAACTAGGAAAAAATATTCCGTGTATCCGCAATAACTTTTGTAATATCTTATTTTTATTGTTTTCTGTATCAACTATAAATGATAGAAAAAATGTTGATAGAGCCATAATTCCATATCCTAATAAATCATAATTAAAAAATAAACTTCCTAACTTACTAAAATCTATTATTGATAGAGATTCATTGCTTAAACTTGAGTTTAGATTAACAGTAGTGCATTGAGCATAATATACTAAAAAAATTAAAACGCAATATATTATACTAAAAGCCACTCCAATAATACCTAATGATTTTTTATCGTTATTTTTATTTAATGAATATATAGAACAAGCAAATATAACATAGCCTATTGCTAAAAACATACAAGAGAAATAACTTAAAAAAGTCCAACTATTTTTGCTTATCAAACTTAATATCATTGATATTGCAAACACAAATACACAGATTCCTGTTAATAATGTTCCATACTTCCCAATTTTACTATTCATTTATTATCTCCTTTACAAATTACTATTTGTATGATAGATTAGCAAAAAATATAATTAATCTATTGTACACAAATAATAGTTGAACTTATACAAATATTATAATACTTTTCATATCCTTTTTAAAGTTATTGTGTACATTTTCTTTTAAGAAATTCAAACAGTTTTATAATTTTTTATGTACCAAATCAAGAGTTACTTTTTAGCAGGATAAGTGTGTATTACAAACAACTCGCCAGTGGCGAGTTTATCCCTAAAATAAAGGGTTTGCCAACTTTTAAATTGTATTACAAAATTATTTTTGTTTTACTTTTGTATTACGAAAAAATAGCAAAATATATATAAAAACAGCTGTTTGTTTTACTATTGTATTACAAATATACCTTTATTTGCATTTGAAAATATACTAATTTGTACCAAAATTTAAGATTTTGAAATAAATTATACAACTCTTGTTGGTACAAAAAGATGTACCTTAAATATCAACATTTATAATATTTATTGGACTAACAGGTACTTCTATTAATCCATAATTAGTTATTTTAAATTTATCAAGGATAGGTATTAGTTTAAAAGGTTCATTAAAATAATTGCCTTTACTATATTTAAGCATAAACTCTTTATCATTAATTTGTTCTTTCTTTAATTCTTGATAATCAATCGGAAAGTTTAATTGTAATTTCTTAATATAACTCTTAATTTCTTCTCTAGTCATTGGTGCTGATACTTCAATATTTATAGGCACATCATTAGCTTTTATTTCTTGATTGCTATTAATACCACCACTATTAAATATATTAGCATATTCTTCAATGAATGTTTTCCTGAAAGTAATATGTTTTATTTTTATATCCTTATCATTTTTAATAACTTCTATAGAATCAATATAACTTGTTATTAATTCTTGTTTTTCTGATACAGATAATTTGTCCCATTTAGCTTGGAAATTTAATTCGTAAAAAGGGTTTATAAAACATTTAATACTTTCTATATCTCTTTTAAGCATTATATCTTCAAATGTGAAATTGTATTGTTCTAATTCTTGTTCCTCTTTAATTTTCTTTTCAACATCAATAATTCTATTTTCTAAATAAGTTTTATCTTCTTTATATTCTTCTAAACTAATGATTTCATTTAAGTAGGCATCTTTAAGTCTTATTACTTTATCTTTTAAATTAATTAATTCTTTAGAAAGCAATTCATTAGTATTCGTTATTTTATGTTTTAAAAGTGGAGCGAAATATTTTCTAACAATCGAATCATACTCAATTATCTCCGTTATTTCATCAACTAATAATTCTATTAGTTGATCTTCTCTAATATATGTTTTACAACTATTACATTGATAATAAATATATTTCTTTTTACTTCCACCTGGAGCTTTACAAGCCATTATTTTATTATCTAAACGTTTTGTTCTTCTTCCTGTTTCATTTATAAATTCAAATTTTTCTGATATAGTCTTTCTATTTTCTTCACTTACATAAAATCTCTTTGACAATATATGCAGTTTTACCTTATATTCTCCAAATGGCAAATCTTTTACAACTCGTTCTTGTCTTTCATGGATTTTAATTTTTGACTCTATTTTCGTTTCACAATAAATATGTAATGTTTTATCTTCATAATAATGTTTAATGTATACCAAATTTCCTTTTAGTCCTTCTAAAAATTCTTGCATTTTTCTTATTCTCCTATGTTTATTATATCATGCATTTTTGATATAATCCACTTCTCTCACGTTATTTGAATAAGAGCCCTTTTATTGCACCAGCTAAACCTATTTTAGTTCTCTCACTTGTTCTTTCTATTTCATTTTGTGAAACTGTTGTTAAAAGTCTTGCGACCATTTTACCATTTGCATTTGTAGTATTAATATCATCATTTGCACAATCAAGATAAGCATTATTTTCATCTAGGAATTTCATAATATGTTCCATATCATAAACACTTCTAGTTAATCTATCTAGTTTTAACACAACAATAGTATTACATTTTTTATCTTTTATATCTTGTAATAGTTCTTCAAATGCTGGTCTTTTATTTCCAGTTTTAGCACTTATTCCAGCATCTTTATAGATTTTATAAATTTCATAACCCTTATATTCACACATTGTGCTTAATCTTTTTTCTTGCTCTGGTAAACTAAATCCCTCTCTGGCTTGATCTTCTGTGCTAACTCTAATATACAAACCTGCTATTTTCTTTTCATCACTCATATTTTTTAATCCTCCTTTTTATCTTTGAAACCTAAAAAGAGGCAACAAAGACACATTAAATTCTTTTATGTCTTTGACACCTCTTAAAATCTAAATAGGCCCAATTAATATAATTCAAACTTCGTTTCATATTAACCCCCAAAAACATAAAACTTGTTTCTTGGTTACCTATTATAGATATTTAATCTTTAAAGTCAAGACATAATTACCATTTTTTGCCTATTTAAAGGCATTTTAAGAGAAGTTGATTAAGTTTTAATACATTTAATCTAATGATTTAATAAAACTTTCTAAATCTTTTATTTCTAGGGAATTTGCTAGACTTCCAACATATATAGTTTTAGAATAATTAAAAACTAGAAAAGTAATACCTTTGATAATAACTCTATGAGGTTCGATATAGTTCAAATTTGTGTGTTCTATGTTTTTGATACTACCATTTATTATAGTAGGTTTAGTATTACAAAAATCACATATAAATTCTATTTTCTTTTTTAGTTCCTCATCAAAATGTAATTCTTTTGTTTTTAATTTAATCATCTAAATCTATCCTTTCTTTTCTTAAATACAAAAAATCAACTTCTTTTGAAGTTGATACTATATGTTTAAATCTAACAAAAGTTAGAATAGATTGCTCAATGGTGCCGAAGGACAGAATTGAACTGACCGCTGACCCTTACCAAGGGCCTGTTTTACCACTAAACTACATCGGCATAATAATATTATAATATAGCTTTTCAAATGATGCAATAAAAACTTAACATAAAATAAATTGACAAAGTTTTCTATTCTATGTATATTAAAATAAGAATAAAGAACTTAGAAGGAGTAGAAGATATGTTAAAAAACAAAGTAACCATTATTACAGGAGGAACAAGAGGAATTGGATTTGAGACAGCCAAGCTTTTTGCACAAAATCATGCAAAAGTAATCTTATTTGGTTCTAAAGAAGAAAGTGTAAAAAAAGCAATTGAAAAATTAAAAAAGGAAAACATAGAGGTAGAAGGTTTTTTTCCAAATTTAAATAATGGGAAAGAAATAGAAGAAGTAGTAGAAAAAATATATCAAAAATATGGACAAATAGATATATTAATAAACAATGCAGGAATATCAGCAAATAAAAAAATAGAAGACACAAGTATAGAAGAATTTGATAAAATTATAAATTTAAATGTAAATGCAGCATTCTATATGACAAAAGCAGTAGTACCATATATGAAGAACAAACAAAGTGGTGTTGTTTTAAACACAAGCTCTATGGTGAGTCTTTATGGGCAGGCAAGTGGGGTAGGGTATCCTACTAGTAAATTTGCTATAAATGGAATGACAAAGTCATTAGCCCTAGAGCTTGGAAAATATAATATTCGTGTAAATGCAGTAGCACCAGGTATTACAAACACAGATATGGTAGCAAATCTTCCAAAAGAAATGATAGAGCCACTTCTAAAAACAGTACCTCTAGGAAGAATAGGAGAACCAATCGATATTGCAAATGCATTTCTTTTTCTAGCAAGTCCTATGGCAAATTATATAACAGGAGCCATTTTATCAGTAGATGGAGGTGCCAAAAGCTAGATATGGATAAAAATGTATTAAAAAATATAAGTTATGGAATGTACCTTGTTGGAACCCAAGAAGAAAGAAAAGTAGGATGTATAGCCAATAGTTTAATACAAATTACAAATAATCCTTTAACCATCGCCATTAGTATAAACCATGAAAATTATACAAATAAAGTGATCAAAAAAGTAAAAAAATTTAGTATTTCTATTCTAGATGAGAAAGTAGATGCGAATATAATTGGTACATTTGGTTATCACTCTAGTAGAGAAATAGATAAATATAAAGATATAGATATAGAACAGTTAGAAGATATACCTATTTTAAAAGAGTGCTGTGGTGCCTTTGTATGCAAAGTAGTAAATGAAATAGAAATATCTACACATACTATTTTTATAGGAGAAATAATAAATACAAAAAAACCAACACAAACAAGACCCATGACATATAAGTATTATCATGAAGTATTAAAAGGAAAAAGTCCTAGAAAAGCTCCAACATATATAGAAGAAAAAGAAGAAGATAAAAAAGTAGTTTGGAAATGTGAAATATGTGGGTATGAAGTAGCAGAAGATAAATGGACAGAAAATTATATATGTCCTATCTGTAGAAGACCAGCAAATAATTTTAAAAAAATAGAAAAATAAGTTCTATGACAAAAGAGTCATTTAAAAAAGACTCTTTTTTGTTATAATAAAATAGAAGGTGTTAAAAATGAAAAATATTTTTTATACATGTATAGGTTTGCTGTTATCCATTTGTTTTTTCTGTATTTTTATACCCCTTATTTTTATTTTCTTTATTTTAAATACTTTTCAAAATATAAAAAAAAGAGTAAAAATAAAAAAAAGAATTTTCTTTTTAGAAAAGACGTGATACAATATAAAAGGAAGAGAAAATTGCTCCATAGCCAAGTGGTAAGGCATCGGACTCTGACTCCGTGATCGCTAGTTCGAATCTAGCTGGAGCAGCCATTTGTTTACAAAAAGATAAATTTCTTTTTTATAAATATAAAAATGGCTCGTTGGTGAAGTGGTTTAACACATAGCCCTCTCAAGGCTACATTCATGGGTTCAAATCCCATACGAGTCACCAAATTGATATCAAACTCGAACTTTTTGAGTATTAATTAAAACGATTTATCAAAAAGTCGTTTTTATACCTAATTAATAATGTTTAGACATTTAATTCAATGAAGAATTAAGTGTCATTTTTTTATTACTACTATCATAATGATAAAATAATAGCAATAAACTAACTTTAAAAAAAATCTTAATCTTCAGCCAAAAATATTTAGAATTAAATTATGAAAAACTAATTACAGCACCTCTTATCCAAATAATAATAAATCACATTATACTGATATAAAAAGTGGAAGCAATAAGGTAGTAACTAATTATTTATTCTTTGAAGAATGTTTTATAAAAATATATTTATTAAAAAATAATGAATGAATAATCTATTACTAACTATTGTAAATATTCCTCTTTTTTATAGTAAAAAATACTTTTATTATTTACAGAATATAAAAATTAGGTTACAATAATAATAAGAATAAGGAAGAGTGATTGGCATGGTAGATACATATGTAGCAGATAACATGGACATGTTCTTTAGTAGCATTTTAATAGCCACTGTAGTAGTAGGTACTATTATATCTATTATTTTGATCATGAGTTGGTATAAGTTATTTGAGAAAAACGAAAGAAAAGGATGGAAGGCAATCATCCCTATTTATAATATATATATACTTATGACAATAGCAGAAGTAAATCCACTTAGTATTTTTTTACTACTTGTTCCTATTGTAAATCTATTTGTTTTAGCACTATTAAGTGTAAAATTAGCAAACAAATATAATAGAAGCGCTCTTTTTGCAATAGGGCTTCTATTTTTCCCATTCATCTTTTATCCCATTTTAGCATTTTCCAAAAAAGAAAGAGAAGAAATAGTAGAAGACAAGAAAGAAATAAATATTGAACAAATAAAGAAACCAACTCCTATTATACAAAAAGAGATAAAAAAACCAGAAGCCATAAAAGAGCCAGAAAAAATAAATAAATCAATAGAAGAGATAGAAAATAAAGTAGTAACAAAACCAAAAACACAAAGGGAAGAATCTTCAAAATTTAAAGAAATATTAAAAGTAAATGATTACACATTAGAACCCAAAAAAGAAAAGAAAGAGACACAAGAAAATCCCAAAACATTAGAAGAAATATTAAAAGTAAAAAGTATTTCTCCTATCAAAGAAAAAATAGAAAATAAAATAGTACTTCC
Source organism: uncultured Erysipelotrichaceae bacterium (assembly GCA_951801995.1). GTDB lineage: Bacteria > Bacillota_I > Bacilli_A > RF39 > UBA660 > RUG12867. The sequence continues at coordinate 16,495 of CATOOY010000013.1, read as the reverse complement.
AGAAAAATCAAGAGATTTAAATGCAGAAGTAGATCAATTATTAAAAATGATGGAAGAAATGAATAAAAAAGAAAAAGGAAAAGATGAGAAAGAAGAGGCACTAAAAGATTCATATATCTGTGAATCCTGTGGTTCAATAGTTCCAAGATTTGCAAAAAAATGTTTGCTATGTGGTTCTGATAAAATGAGAAAGTAGAAATTGTCTACTTTTTTTATTCAATATTGCCAAAAGAAACACTTATATGGTATAATAAAAATACCTAGATGATGCTTATAAGAAAAACTCTATAAAATAACGATTGGGAATCTAATTGACGGTGGTGTAGAATACTTGTAAAATCAAGGATCCTAAAGCTTGTCATGTGATGCCCCCCTGGAAAGAAGGGTTTATCGTTAAGGCACATCTAGGTTTTTTATATAGGGAGAAAAAGATGAATGAATATTCAAGGTTAGAATTATTAATTGGAAAAGATATGTTAAATATATTACAAAATAAGACAATTCTTATTATAGGACTAGGAGGCGTAGGGGGATATGCCTTAGAATCACTAATGCGATGTGGTATTAAAAATTTTATATTAGTAGATTATGATACATTTGATATTACCAACTTAAATAGACAAATAATGGCCACCTATGAAACAATAGGATGTAAAAAAATAGATATATATGAAAAAAGAATAAAAAGTGTTGTAAAAGACGCAAACGTTATAAAGATAGCCAATAAAATAACCTTAGAAAATATAAATATAATTTTTAATAAAGAATTTGATTACATGATAGATGCAGAAGATGATATAACAGTAAAAAAAGAATTAATAAGAAGAGGAATCAAAGAACATAAAAAATGTTTATTTATAATGGGAACAGGAAATAAAATGGATCCTACCAAACTCAAAATTACAGACATAAGAAAAACATCTTATGATCCAGTTGCAAAAGTAATAAGGAAAATGATAAAAGAAGAAAAAATAAAAGAAAAAGTAACCGTTTTATCTAGTACAGAATCTAAATATACAAAAAGTATAAAAGAGATTCCTTCTAATAGTTTTGTTCCAGCAACAGCAGGACTTCTAGCTGCGAGTTATATAGTAAATGATGTGATAAAAAATGAAAAATCTAACAAATAAAATAAAAAAAATAAAAGGAATTGTTCTTGGCATAAACATAGAAGAACAACAAATAAAAAAAGCAATTTATCAAAATGAAAAAATCTATAAATGTGATTTACTAGAAAGTATAAAAACAGAAACCAAAAATACACAAGAAAAAGAAAATCACCAAAAAACAGTTCAAATAAAAAAGTTAAAAAAGGTATATCATAAAAACAAAGTAGACTATCTTCTATGTAATATAAATAATATAGAGAAGTATATACCTTACATATGGAAAGATGCTTTTTCTATCACCAAAAAAGAAATATGTTTTTATGGAATTTTAGAGAAAGAAGAAAAGCAAAATTTCTTAGAAAAGTGTCAAAGATATAAAGGGGAAATAAATAGACAACAAGAAGGAAAATATACCTTTTTCTACATACAAAGTAACAAAGTACCTTGGTATAAAAGTTATTTTTATTTTGGAATAGATGAAATAAATTTATTTTTAGATAAAATTACAGAGTTTTTAGAAAAATAGACTTGTTTCATACTTTTTTTTTTGTTATCATTAATAATGAGGAGGAGTAACGATGGAGGAGAATCCCAAAAATAATATAAAAAAAGAAATGAAAAAAATAATATTATGGAGTACTATAGCAGGTGCTGTCACAGCTATAACAACTTGTTCTTTTACTGTAGTAGGAGTTACAAAAAAGCAAAAAGAAAAGAAAGCTGTAGAATCACTAGAAAAAAAAGGACAAGAATTATATGCAAAATATAAGTATGAAAATCAAGACGGAACCTTAAATTCTATTTATCAATTCTATCAAAAAGCAGCAACTACAATTTGTGAAGAAAACCTTGCTGTAATTACTCCAGGACAAAATGGCTATCTTGCCATAAATGAAGATGGCATTTTTAAATGGGTTTCATTTGATGGAAACCTATATGATTCTCCAAAAGAACTTTTAGATAAAGTCATTTTACAAGAGGTACAAGAAGAAAATAAAAAAGAAGCAATAGAAAATATAATGGGATAAGAAACAAAGACAAACTTTTCCCTACAAGATTATAGATTATTAAAATCTGATTTTACATTAATATCAGAAGTAAAAGAGGGAAACCTATATCAAGATATCTATCAAAGGAAAAAAGACACATTAGAAGTAAAAAAAGTAGGAGAAGGAAAACTATATCAAACACCTTATGGGTATCAAAGTATTTATACCTCAAAAGATGGTATGATAAAAGCAGATAATCTACTTGCCTTTGCTATTTTAGAAGAAAATAAAGATTTATATATAGCCCAACAAACCCAAAATAAAATAAATGAAGCAAAAGCAAAATAATGGATCATGTATCCTTTTTTTAAAGAAAAAATTCTAGGAGTGGTGAAATGTACTTAAAAGAAATAAGAGCGCAAGGATTCAAGTCCTTTGCAGATAAAATATCTATAGAACTTGGTACAGGAATTACAGGAATAGTAGGTCCAAACGGAAGTGGGAAAAGCAATGTAGTAGATGCAGTACGTTGGGTACTAGGAGAACAATCTGTAAAATCTCTTCGTGGCGATGGAAATATGACAGATGTCATTTTCCAAGGAAGCAAAACAAGAAAACATCAAAATGTTGCCTCTGTTACACTCGTATTTGACAACATAGACCAGTATCTTCCTGTTTCCTTCAGAGAAGTAGCCCTAAAAAGAAGAGTATATAAAGATGGAAGCAACGAATATTTTATCAATAATGAAAAATGTAGATTAAAAGATATTGTAGATTTACTTCTAGATAGTGGAATGGCAAAAGAGAGCTTTAATATTATTTCACAAGGAAAAATAGATGAAATATTACTTTCTAAACCAGCAGATAGAAGAATAATATTTGAAGAAGCAGCAAGTGTTTTAAAATATAAGAAAAGAAAAGAAGATGCCTTTCGAAAATTAGAAAGAACACACGATAACATGAATCGTGTAAATGATATCATAAATGAACTAGAAGAAAGAATAGAACCTTTAAAAAGACAAAAAGAAAAAGCGCTATTATATGAAAAAAAATATGAAGATTTAAAAAATATAGATATATCATTACTAGTACATGATATCGCTCATATATATGATATATATGAAGCAAACAAAAAAAGAATAGATACTCTAAATGAAGAAATTTTATCCCTAAATTCTAGCACCAATAAAGGAGAAGCCAAAATCATTGATTTTAAAAACAAAATAGCCTCTTTATCTTTTCAAATAAATGAAACCCAAAAAGAACTATTACAAATTACTTCCTTAGTAGAAAAAATGAATAGTCAAAAACAGATTTTATTAGAAAGAAAAAAATATGAAGTAGAAGATCAAAAATTACATACAGCTTTAGTAGATTTAAAAGAAGATGCTTTAAAAACAGGAAATCAGATAACAGCACTGGTCTTAGAAATAGAAACCCAAACCAAAGAAAAAGAAGAAATAAAAAGAAAAAAAGATACTTTAGAAATAGAATATACAAAAGAAAAAGAAAAAAGAGAAAAGCAAAATATATTTCTAACAAATAAAATAAGGTTAAGAGAAACACTAACAACCAAAATAGAAGCAAGAAGAGAAAGTATAGATTCCTTATCCTCCCTTCCTTATGCTGTAAAAAAGGTATTAGAAAATAAAGAATTAAAAGGTATACACAATATAATTGGTTCTTTATTTGAAGTAGAAGAAAAATATAGTACAGCAATATCAACATCCTTAGGATATATGGCATCTAATATTGTAGTAGAAGATGAAAAATGTGCCCAAGAAGCAATAAATTATTTAAAAAGAAAAGATGTAGGAAGAGCTACCTTTTTTCCACTTTCTGTGATAAAATCAAAGAAAATAGATACAAATACAGAAAATACTTTCCAAAATATAGAGGGATATATAGGGATAGCAAGCAACCTAGTCGCATTTGATAAAAAATATCAAAGTATTATAGAAAATCAACTAGGAAATGTAATAGTAGCTGAAAATATGAAGGCCGCTATCCAAATAGCTTCACAAACTTATCATCGTTATAAAATAGTGACATTAGATGGAGAATTAATTCACACAGGTGGATCTATGACAGGTGGAAAGCAAAAAAGAGAAAGTATTATAGAAAACAAATTTATTTTAGAAAAAGAGTTGAAAGAAAGACAAAAGGTTATAAAAGAAATAAGTGAAATAGAAGATACAATAAATGGGATAGATGCAGAAATAAAGAAAATAGAAGACAAACTTTATTTAGTAAATAAAGAATATATTGGAAAAGAAGAAACAATAAAAAATAAAGAAGCCCAAAAAGAACTATTAACAACTTCCTTAGAAAAGATACAAAATGAACTTTCAGGAACCAAACATATTTTAGAAAAAACATTACAAAAAGAAGAAGAAGAAATCATAGAAAAATTCTATGAAACAGAAAAAGAAAAAGTAAAAATAGAAAATGAATTACAAAATAGAATGCGTGAAAAAGAAGACTTAGAAGAAAACTTAGAAATATATGAATTAGAAAGAAAGAAAGAAAATAGCTTATTTAAAGAAAAAAGCAAAGAATTAACAAACCTAGAAATAGAAGTAAATAGAATCGATGTAAAATTGGATAATTTACTAAACTATTTAACAGAAGAATATAGTATGACTTATGAAAATGCCCACTTAAAATATAAACTTTCTATAAAAGAAGAAGAAGCAAGACAAAGATTATCTATTTTAAAAAGAGAAATAAAAGAAATAGGATCTGTAAATATAGAAGCAATAGAAGAGTATGATAAAGTAGCAGAAAGATATGAATTTTTAATAAGTCAAAGAGAAGACTTAGTAGAAGCAGAAAGTACACTTTTAGATATTATCAAAGAGATGGATGAAGTAATGACACATGACTTTGAAGAAACATTCAAGATAATTTCTGAAAACTTTGAACAAACATTCAAAGAATTATTCAAAGGAGGGTATGCAAGACTTACTCTAACAGATCCAGAAAACATCTTAGAAACAGGAGTAGAAATAGAAGCATCTCCCCCTGGTAAAAGCCTAAAAAGTATTTCCTTATTATCAGGAGGAGAAAAAACATTTACAGCAATTAGTTTATTATTTGCAATCTTAAAATCAAGACCCGTTCCATTTTGTATTTTAGATGAAGTAGAAGCAGCCTTAGATGAAGCAAATGTAGAATCTTTTGGAGAATATTTACAAAATTTAAAAGAAAAAACACAATTTATATTAATTACCCATAAAAAGAAAACAATGGAATTTGCAGATGTACTTTATGGAATTACAATGCAAGAATCAGGAGTAAGTAAACTAGTAAGTGTAAGATTAGAAGATTTAAACAAAAAATAGGTGTAAAAACAATGTAAATCATCGTTTTTTGGTAAATAAAAAAGTAAGATTGAATAATAAAAGATGAAATAGCTAGCTAAAAAATAATAAATATGATACACTAAATACATAATAACATATAAAAAAATAGAAGTAAGGAGAATATTTATGAAGAAAAAAGGATTTACTCTAATAGAGCTACTTGCAGTTATAGTAATACTAGCAGTAATTGCACTTATAAGTGTGCCAATTATATTAAATGTGGTAGAAAAAGCAAGAAAAGGAGCATTTGAAGATTCGGCATATGGAATAATAGATGCAGCAAAACTATATTATACAGAAACCTCTTTAGATAGTAGTAATATAAATGAGATATTTACATTTCCAAATGATACAAAATTAAAAATATCAGGAACAAAACCATTAGGAGGAAATGTAATACTAGATGAAAAAGGAAAGATAGAACTAGCTATTCATAATGGAAAATGGTGTGCATTAAAAGGAAAAGAAGAAGAAAAGGTTACTATAATAGATTATATTGAAGGAAAGTGTGGTATAGAAGATGATTCTCCAGAAAATGTACCAGAATCTTGCTTTATGGTAGGAGTAGATACAAGCCATACATCAAACAAAAAAACAAAAATAATAGAATATACTTGTACAAATCAAAATATAGTGATTCCAAATAGTATAGATGGGACAGAAATCACAGAAATAGGTTCAAATGCCTTTGCAGGGAAGGGATTAAAACAGGTGACAATTCCAAATACAATAACCATTATAGGAGACAATGCTTTTGAAGAAAACCAGCTAACAAGTATAAAAATTCCAAAAAGTGTAACATCTTTAGGGAGTTCTGCCTTTATAGGAAATCAACTTCAAAGTGTAGAAATACAGGCAAGTATAAGAAATATAGGGGAATCTGCTTTTGCAGTGAACCAACTAAAAACCATTACAATACCATTTAGTGTAACACATATAGGGGAATTTGCTTTTGCAGAAAATCAACTCACAAATGTAATAATACCTGATGGTGTAGAATATATATCAAATTATGCCTTTTCAGAAAACCAACTTCAAAATATAGAAATTCCAAAAAGTGTAACATATATAGCTGAAAATGCATTTGAATGGAATCAAGATGGTATGAAAGTAATTGTAAATAAGAAAGAGGGAAGTATATCTGGTAGTCCATGGGGAGCCACTTCTGTAGAGTGGAATGGATAGGATAATAAAAAAATGCCTAATTGGTATTTTTTTTGACTGCAATAGAATAAGTACTAGGTCCTTCCACTAAATCTCCATCTATCCCAAAACGAGAACCATGACAGGGGCAATCCCAAGTCTTATCAAAATGATTAAAAGTAAGACTGCACCCCATATGAGGGCATTTATTATAAACCTTATGTTCTATTCCTTTTTCATCTTTATAAATCCCATACCAAACACCATTTTCTTTTACAACATTCGCACATCCTACACTTTTCTTATATCTATCTAACTTTGTACAAATATAAGTTTTTCCTGTTTTACAAAGATTAGAAGTGAAAGAAAGACTTCTCCTTAAATTATAATGTCTTTTAGGATCAAATAAATATTGAAAATCATTTTTAGCATTCAAAATACTATCTACAATAATTTTAGCAGATATAACACTATTGGTCATACCCCATTTATTAAATCCAGTCGCAATATATAAGTTAGGTTGAATTTCTCCTGCAAAAGGCATAAAATCATCAGTCATAATATCGTGTGTATCCCATAAATATTCAATCTTTTTTTCCGAAAAAGAATGAAATGAATCTAAAAAAGCATCTTTTTCTTTTTCGATATCATAACTTTTACTAAACGAATGAGAATGTCCACCATAAATTAGAAAGTCCTTTTGAAAACGAAAAGATTTAATATTTTTTTTATAAGAAATAGCACTAAAGTTTTGGTTTTTTTCCTTTATTGCAAGTGCATAACCATTTTCAATATGTGTTTTAAGAGGAATAAAGCCAGGAATAATGAAAAAAGGATAATGAGTAGTTATAATAATTTTTTTAGCTTTTAAAATACCTTTACTAGTCTCTACCCAAAACAAATCTTCCTTTTTTCGAATAGAATGTGCTGTCACATTTTCATAAAAAAATATCTTTTCTTTTAATATATCAATAAGTTTATATAAATATTTTAAAGGATGAAAAACATAAGTATCACCAGCAGATATACTATATAAATAGGGGATAGATAAAGGAAATTTTTTTAAAGTATCTATTTTAGAATCAAATTCCTTTAATAAATCTCTTTCCCTTTCGAATTCTTTTTCTAAAGGTTTTTCATTCGAAAAAGTATAAGAAATTACCTTTTGTAAATCACAATCTATCTTCTGCTTTTGTATAATAGATAGTAAAAGAGAAATAGCCTTTTTTTGTGATCTATAATAAGTATAACTTATATTTTTGTCATACATTTTTTCAAGATTTTGATAAACAAGATCCTGTAAATAAGTAATTTTACCAGTTGTTTTAGAAGTAACACCAGAAGCTAATTTTCCTTTATCAATCAAAGCAATCTTTTTTTTACTATCTTTTAAAAAATAAGCACTATGTAATCCAGCCATACCACCACCAATAATAAGGATATCAAAAGTATCTGTATCAAATGGTTTATCAAAATTATGTAGATATTTTTCTTCGTCCCAAATAGATTTATTTTTCATTTTATCACCATTTTATAATGGTACAAGAAAACAAAAAATATACATATAAATAAGTGAGAAGAAAAAATAAGAGAAAATTAAATACAAAATATGAACATTGCTTGTAGGAATAAAAAAAGTATGTTATGATAGTAAAGCTAAAGGAGGAGTACTTATGATTCTAGCACAAAATATTGGTTTGCGTTTTGGAAAAAGAGTATTATTTGAAAATGTAAATATAAAATTTGAAGGAAACAATTGTTATGGATTAATTGGAGCAAATGGAGCAGGAAAATCTACTTTTTTAAAAATATTATCAAAAGAAGTAGAATCTACAAATGGGGAAGTAATCATAACCAAAGGAGAAAGACTCTCTACTTTAAAACAAAATCACAATGCTTATGATGATAAAACAGTTTTAGATGTAGTAATAGAAGGAGATGAAGAACTCTACTCTATTATGAAAGAAAAAGAAAAACTGTATAGTAAAGAAGATTTTACAGAAAAAGATGGTATTCGTGTAGGAGAATTAGAAGACTTATTTTTAAAGAAAAACGGTTGGGAAGCAGAAGCAAACGCAGCTATTTTATTATCAGGTCTAGGACTAGATACAAACTTACATACCAAACAAATGAAACAGTTAAAAGAAAGAGAAAAAGTAAAAGTATTACTAGCACGAGCTCTTTTTGGTGATCCAGATATATTATTACTAGATGAACCAACAAATGGACTTGATATAAAAAGTAAAATGTGGTTAGAAGAGTTTTTGATAAATTTCAAGCATACAGTACTAGTAGTATCCCATGATCGTCATTTTTTAAACCATGTTTGTACACATATGGTAGATATAGATTATGAAAAAATAACACTATTTATAGGAAATTATGATTTTTGGTATGAATCAAGTGAACTTTTACAAAAGCAAATGAGAGAATCAAATAAAAAGAAAGAAGAAAAGATAGAAGAATTACAAGCTTTTATTCGTAGATTTTCAGCCAATGCTTCTAAATCTAAACAAGCAACATCTAGAAAAAAATTATTAGAAAAAATTACATTAGAAGATATAAAACCATCATCAAGACGTTATCCTTATATATCTTTTGAGTCAGAAAAGCCACTTGGAAAAGAAGGCGTTCAACTAGAAAAAGTATCCATAGAAGTAGAAGGGAAACCCCTCTTAAAACAAGTAAACTTGCATATTCGCAAAGGTGATAAAATAGCACTTGTTGGAGAAAATGAACAAGCAAAAACAGCACTTTTTAAAGTATTAGCAGGTGAAATAGAACCACAAGAAGGTAAAATAAAAACAAGTACCACAGCAACTATCTCTTATTTTCCTAAAAACCATGATGCCTATTTTACAAAAGAGGAATCTCTAACAGAATGGCTTCGTAATTATTCTGAAAATAAAGAAGAAAGCTTTGTAAGAGGATTCTTAGGTAGAATGCTATTTTCAGGAGAAGAAGCCCTAAAAAAAGTTACAGTTTTATCAGGTGGAGAGAAAGTAAGATCTATGTTATCAAAAATGATGCTAGAAAAAGGGAATGTTCTTTTATTAGATGATCCCACAGACCATTTGGATATAGAATCTATTACTTCTTTAAATAAAGGTCTAGAAAAATATGAAAATGCGATTGTTTTTACCACAAATGATCAAGAAATGTTAGAAACACTAGCGAATCGTATCATTGAAATAAAAGAAGATGGAACCATTTTAGATAAACAAATCACTTATAAAGAATATTTAGAAAAATATGGCCAATAATTATTATATAAAAAATATGGAAGAGAAAATAAGTAGGGGAGACTTTACTTATTTTCTAACTTCCAAAGAAGGAGAACAATTATCTTCTATATTAGATAAGAAAAAAATAAAATATTTCATTTATAAACCATATCCAAATGCAGAAAAAATAATCTTTTATAGAAAAAGAAAACCCTATGTCTCTATTTATGAAATAAAAACCCATACCCCTCTTACCCATAGTGCTATTTTAGGTGTATTATATGCAAATTCTATAAAAAGAGAAATGTATGGAGATATATTAGTAAATGAAAAAATGTATATAATTATATTAAAGGAAATAGAAAAGTATTTATTTACACATATTCATGAAATAAAAGGACAAAAAATAATATGGAAGAAAGCAAATTTTTCAGATATAAAATCTTTTATTCCTATTTTTGATATCATAGAAATAAAAACAATATCAAGTAGAATAGATACTGTTTTATCCCATCTTTTACATTTGAGTAGAAATATTATAAATAAAAAAATATTAGAAAAGAAAGTTCTCATAAATGAAAAAATAGTTACCAAAGGAACAATAACAGTAAAAGAAAAAGATGTTTTTACAGTAAGAGGGTATGGAAAATACATATATGAAAAAGAAGAAAAAAGAAAAGATAAATTATATATTATAATAAAAAAGTACAAATAAAAAGACTATATAAGTCTCATTTCCATTTCAGTAAAAAATGGCTTATTAGGATCAATACGATCATAGAATAAGATACCATCTAAATGATCAATTTCATGTTGAAAAGCAATCGCTAAATCCTCCCTAGCTCTACACCTTATCTTATTACCATCTTCATCAAAACCCTCCACTGTAACACGAGCATATCTAGGAACATGTCCTTCTACCTCTCTATTGACACTAAGACATCCCTCACCAGCTTCAGCTGCTACCATTTCTTCAGAATTAGAAATGATTTTAGGATTGATAAAAACATAATTATCAAAAATTCCTTCTTCTACCTCATAAACAATAACAATAATTCTTTTATTTTTTCCAAGTTGTGGAAAAGCAAGTCCCATCCCTGGTCTTAAATGATACTTTTCAGCATATTCCTCTATTTGACTATAAGTAAGTTCATCAATTGCTCCCTGAATTAAATTTTTATCTTCTTTAGAAAGAGGGAAAGTAGCAGGAATACTTTTTTTTCGAAGCATAGGGTCTTTTTCATCTAATATATTTAACTTTTTAAACATAAAGTCACCTCTTTTTTCATCTATTATTGTACTTTTTTTTTTATATTTTGGCAAGTGATATTACTTTTGTATGTTATAATAAATAGAAATAGAGGAATTTTTATGTACAATTATGAAAGAACTTTAATAGAAAAAGCGTTTTACCAAAAAATACATAAAATATCTTTACTTACTGAAGAAGAAAAATTTTTTTAGAAAGAATGGAAAAAAGGAGATGCTTATGCTAGATATAAAATACTATATCATAACCTTCGTTTAATCCTTCTAATGAATAGAAGATATGCGAAAGGAAGTACAAGAAATTTTTCTGACATTTTTCAAGATGGATTTCTAAGACTAATGAAAGCAGCCAATAACTTTGATCTATCAAAAGTGAAAAAGATTTTCAACCTATAGTGTTTTAAATATTTATATACAAATTCAATATAGAGGATATAAGCAAGATAATATTATCAAAAACCTTGTAGGCAAATAGCTTTCTTACAAAATAAAAAACAAAAAATAAATAGAAAATGAGGTGTTATCATGAATTGTGAAAAAGAAATATGGGAAAAAATAAAAAAAATACCCCTTCTTACCAAAGAAGAAGAAATAGAACTAGGAAAAAGAATCAAACAAGGGGATAAGGAGGCAGAAGAAAAATTAGTATATCATAATTTACGCTTACTTTTTAAAGAAGCTAGAAAATATAGTAAAAGAAGCACAAGACCATTTGAAGATGTCTATCAAGATGGTGTCTTAGGACTCATAACTGCTGCCAGTAAATTTGATGTAACAAGAAAAAAGAAATTTTCAACCATGGCCATTTTTTGGATAACACAAAGTATGCAAAGGGAAATAAATAAAACCGAAAGAAATATTAGAAAACCAGAAAATAAAGAAAACTTTTATTATCAAATAGAGAAAAAGAGAAACGAATTAATAAGCATTTTAGGATATGAACCAAGTACAAAAGAATTAGCCCTTTTTATGAATATAAAAGAAGAAAAAGTAATAGAAACAATAAATGCCTTTCAAACCCCAAGTAGTTTAAATAAAAAAGTAGAAGAAGGAGAAAAAGAGTTCGGAGATTTTATAGAAGATACAAGTAATAATATAGAAGAAACTGTTTTAAATGAAATAGAAAAAGAAGAATTACAAAAATTGTTAAAGGAAACCTTAACAGAAAGAGAAATAGATATTATAGAAAAGCGTTTTGGATTAAATGGAGAAGACCCTCAAACATTAGAAAACATAGGAAAATGTATGAATATAACAAATACATGGGTAGGATAAATAGAAAAAAAAGCTTTAGAGAAATTAAGAAAAAAAGTAGAAAATAAAAATATTTCTTTTTTAAAACATAAAAAGGAAGAAAATACTTACTTAGATATTCTATCTGTCTATCAAGATTATAATCTTGATTCCTTTATAAATATTTATAAAGGAATGTACGAAAATTTAGATAATAATAGTGAAATGTTATTGCACAAATTCTTTAAAACAGGAGAAAACAAAATAGTAACCAAACAAGAACTAGAAAATGCAGAATTAGAAATAAATACAATTCTTTTAAAAGAAAAAAAAGAAAACAAAATACCTCTTTCTTTATTAGAAGAGTATTTTGATGCGCATATAGAAGAGTTTACACCTAGACAAATAGAGGTAATAGAAAAATATATTTTAAAAAGAGAGACAAATTTTATAGAAAATAAAACAGAAAAAATATATGCAATAAATCTTTATAAAAAATTGGAAAGAATGTATTTAAATGCAGATAATATAGGAAAAATAAATTTTAAAAAAGAACAACTAATAGAAGTAATAAAAGAAAATAAAGATTCCTTTTCTCAAATAGAATTATTCATCTTATATGCACATGATGGAATAGAGTGTGAAAAGAAAACATATGAAGAAATAGGAAAAATACTAAATATGAACTCACAAACTATTCATGATAAATTCCATAATGCAAAAGAAAAAGCCATTCGTCTTTATCTTGGTATAGTAAATAATATAGAAGAAGATTTATCTGTTTATATTCCTTATATTCAAAATGTACAATATGAAATGACAAAAGAAACAAGACAAATCTTAACCTATTTTGTTATAGATCATTTATCCTATGAAGAAATAAAAGATAAGGTAAACCTTTCTCTTTCAAGAATATCAAATATAATAAAAGATGGACTAAGAAAAATAGATTATTATCGTTTCAAGATAACAGTTCCTCTTATTTTTACGAAAAAAGAGTTAGAAAAATTTTATAAAGAAAAGAAAGCAGAATATTCAGAAAAAGAGAAAAAAATAATAGAAAAGCGTTACTTTGAAGGAAAAACAGTAGAAGAAATCCATTTAGAAATGAACATAGATAAAAAAGAAATAAATACTATCTTCCAAAAGTTTTCAAATGGAATGGTATTATTTGAAGTGCCTTTAATAGAAAATATAGAATTTATAAAAAAGGAAATGAATAAAAAACCAATAGATTCTATTTTAACAGAAAAAGAAAAAGAGTATTTAAGTATGCTTTATGGAATACAAAATAGATGGAATAATGAAGGAAAAAAATATACAACAAAAGAACTTACACAAATATTTGATACTACTAAATATATTGTATTTCATAAAAAAAAGGAGGCAATAAGAAAATTAAGACTTGCTCAAGTAGGAAAATTGTTTCCAGAGTTTGGAATTATTCCGTCCCATCATCTAGAAGAATTACTAAATGATCCTCACATACCATTAAAAAAAGATGATGTAGAATTATTAAAGAATATTTTAAAGATAGGATTAGAAGAAGAAAACATAGTAGAAACATTACAAAATCAAAAAAAAATAACTATAAATGTAAAAAACATAAAAAGAAAGTATCAAAGAGCAATATTACTTCTAAAGAAATATGAAAATGGAGAAATAGAGCCACAACTATCTTTTGAAAAAGAAATAAAACCCAATCTAAATTATTTTAGTGGCTATGAACAAAAGTTACTTACTCTTATCTATAAAGAAGAAAAATCAGCATCTCAAATAAACAGTGTTTTTAGAAAAAGTATAGATAAAATAAGACGGGATATAAACAAAGTAAAAATAACTCTATATGCCATTTTACAAAAAGAAAATATAGTAAATTTATTTTCATTTGAAGATGCTAGAAAAATAATAGAAAAAGAAGATTTTTACTTAGGAGATAATCATGAATTATTTATACAAATATATCAGTTATATTATGGAGAAAATGGAAATGAAAGCCATATAGTACCCCAAATAAAAGAAAAGTTAAATCTTCCTTATTCACAACAACAAATATATAAATTTTTAACAGATACAATACTTTCTATTCAAAAATATAAATATGGTTTTTTTATAAAACCAATCATAGAAAAAGAAGATATAAAAAATTATTACGAAAAAAAACAAGCGAATTTATCAAAAACAAAATTAAAAAGTTTATCATATTACTTAAAAAAAGCATCTTTATTGAATGATAGTATAGCCACAGATTTACAAATAGATATTTTAAAAGAAGCAGATAAATTGCCATTTTCTTTTACGAAAACAACCAAAAAGGAAATATTAGAACTACTAAGAAATCCTCTTTTAGAAATATCAGAAGAAACAAGAAATATTTTATATGCTTATTATGAAATAAAAGGAAGAGAAATTATGACTATAGAAGAAAAACAAAAATTAACAAAAATATTAACACCTTTTTATAAAAAAGAAAAGAAAATACAAGTTTAATTTGTATTTTTATATGGTTCAATTTGACAAATAGAAAAAATTTAGTATAATAACGTACACAAAAAAAGGGGGAAATAGTATGAAAGTAGAACAAGATTTATTTACAATGGATAAAATTGAAAAAGATTATTTTCAAGAAGTAGAGAAATTTCCACTATTAACAAAAGAAGAGGAATTTGAATTAGGAAAAAGAATACAAATGGGAGATGAAGAAGCGGTAAAAAAACTTGTTTTACATAATCTTCGTTTACTAACTCCAATCGCAAGAAAATATGAAAAAATAAGCAATAGAGATTTTTTAGATATTATACAAGATGGAGCAATGGGATTGGTGAAAGCAGCTAAAAAGTTTGATATAACTAAAAATTGTCATTTCTCCACAATAGCAACTCCTTATATTTATCACTTTATTCAAAGACAAAAAGAAAAAACAGATGAAGTAATAACAAAACCAGTAGCATATAATTCTTTACACAATAAAATAGTCAAAGAAACATCAAAATTGACAAATGAATTAGGAAGATATCCAAGTATAGAAGAAATAGCAAACAAATTAGAACTACCAAAAACTAGAATAAAAGAAATATTGGAGATGTTTTCAAGCCTATACTATTTAAATGAACCTGTAAAAGAAGAGGGTTGTGAATTATTTGAAATAACAGAAGATAAACAAGTACCATCCGTTGAAAAGACTGTTCTTGATAAATTGGAAGTAGAAAAATTACAGGAAATTTTAGGAGAATTAACAGAAAGAGAACAATATATAATCAAACAACACTTTGGAATGAATGCTCAAAAAAACGAAATACCCCATGAAATAATTGGTTTAGAGCTAAATATTAGTAAAGCAAGAGTTGGTCAAATAGAAAGAAAAGCTTTTGGAAAATTAAGAAATAAATTAATAAAAATACAAAAATGCCCACAAAAAAAATATACATTATAAGATAAGGTAAAAAAATATGAAAAGAAAAAAGAATAAAAATTTGAGTATTAATATTCAAAGTGTCTATTTAAAAGAAGTACAAAGAATATCATTGCTTACTGAAGAAGAAGAATTTGAATTAGGAAAAAGAATAAAAATGGGGGATGAAAAAGCAGTAAAAAAGCTTGTTTTCTATAATCTTCGTTTAGTTACCTTTATTGCTAGATGGTATGAATTAAATTATGCACTTTATAATGGAATAAATAAAAAGGAATTTTTAGATATATGTGAAGAGGGAAGTATAGGACTTATAAAAGCAGCTAAAAAATTTGACATAACCAAAAATTGTCGTTTCTCCACAATAGCTGTCCCATATATACATAGAGAAATACAATCATCATTATCAAAAGAGGGGTTATTTAAAGTAACAATAGCTATGAATAAGGAATATCAAGATATAGAAAAAGTAAAAAGAAAATTAAAAAATGTATTAGAAATAACTCCTAGTTTAGAAGAAATAGAAAAAGAAATGCAAATTTCAAAAGAGAAAATAGAAGAAATACAAAATATATTTTTTCCACTAGAATATGAAGATAGCCTATTAGATGAAAGTAAAATTTCAAAACACCCAAATTTTATTTGTGAAGATCTAGAAGAAAAAATGGTAGAATTATTAGATGACAAAGAAGAAAAAGCTTCTTGACTATCTCTTGCTTTTAAAAGAGATAGACAAGAAGAAATTTCTTCTTGT
>CATOOY010000012.1 GCA_951801995.1 uncultured Erysipelotrichaceae bacterium | reverse complement strand
AGATATAAGCAATTTATCCCATCTTATGAAGGGAATTTGTATCATCCAGTTCTTCCATATTTTTAAAAATTGCAATTATCAAATTTCATTCTTTTTTCTAAAATTCCCCAAAACTCTTTACACTAACATAACAAAAAAAGAGGCTTTTCTCCTCTTATTTTCCTTTATAAAAATAGGAAATTACTTTTGCAAATTTATATAAAATAATATTGGCTTTATTGATTGCAAAACTTTTTCCTAGTGCTTTTCCTCCTATAGTAAAAGCGGCTATTAAAGCTGTTACTATTAATGAGATGAGGAAAGTATTTATTTTTAAAATGTTACTTAAGGAAAGTGCAATTGTAACTCCTGCTGAACCAGATATAACCCCACATATGTCTCCTATTACATCATTACAAAAACTTGCTACTTTATCTGCGTTTTTTTTAAATTTTACAGCTATATTGGCACCTTTTACTTTTCTAGCACTCATAGAGTGAAATACTTTTTCATCTGCTGCTGTTACAGAGACTCCAATCATGTCAAATAAGACACCAATTAAAATGAAAAGGATGACTATTAGTATTCCTATAAATAAAGGTACTTTAGGAAGGGTTAGTTCTGCTATAAAAGACATACATAAAGATATTATAAAAGCAATGATAAATATTTTTATAATCCATTTGATATCTGATTTTTCCTTTTTTTCTTTTCTTCTTATTTGTACTTTTAAGGAACGCAAATCTTTATTTATTTTACTTTTTTCTTCTCTATTCATAAATCCTCTTTCTGCATTTTTTAACATAAAAAAAATTAATGGCGACCTAGTATGGTAAACTTTGAGTCTTAGGTCAAGTAGGATTTCCCTAACTTCTACATTCCGTTACCAGAAGTGCGGTTCCCCTTTAAAGAAGTTAATATGCTTTTCGCATATGACTTGATTGCCACTTAGTACCCACTGCAATCCCATACTGGTGCACATTCTAGGAGATTTCCCCACCAATTTTTATTACTAGTTCTTTTTTGCAAGTGTGATTTCAAAATGCAGAGCTTCTTTCTTTTGGCCTAAAGAAAGAGACTGTATCATTTATCCCAAGCACCCTCACGCAAGACAAGCTACACTACTCATAGCTTTCGCCACATAGTAGGTTTCATCCTAAGTCGTACAAAGTCCATCATCAAAAATTTGTTTTCTTTGCGTATAGGCTTTGCACAAGAATAGGTCTCCACGAACATTGGGTCGTTTGCCGTATGCCATTACGGTCGCCCAAGGCTCTATCTTTCAGCACCCACCCCAAACTGGGCGTAAGAAACAAGCACCAAAAGCTTCATAGATATGCTCTTTAACGGATTTTTAGCCCCGTCTTCGTAATAAATGTATTGACTAGAATAATGTGCCATCAATTACGCTTAAAATAATAACATATATTCGCTATTTTGTCAAATTTAGCGTTACTCTACTATATGCATATAGGATAAGATATGTTCTTATTTAATGCGTTTTTATGTAATTTTCGATTAGATTTATCATATTTTCTGTATTTGATTTATATGGTTTTACTATTTTTTTCTTAGCTTCTTTTATTGCTTCTTCTAATCCTTTTTCATTTTTTAATTCTGTTATATAGCCATCTTTTACAAACTTTTTTATAATCTGTTTTTGATGATCGTTGGTATGTTCTTTATATCTTTTGAGTCTAGCCATTGCGATTATTTTTTTTTGATGATGAAGTCCTGATATAATAGACCCTACTCCTCCATGGGTGATTAATAAATCACATTTTTCCATTATTTTTTCAAAACGCTCCATATCTACAAAACTAATGGTTTTAAAGTTTTTACTTTTATAATTCGTATAACCTGTTTGGGCAAGAACTTCTTCTTTAATAATTCCTTTTTCTATTCCATTATCTATTATTTTTAATAATCTTATAAATTCTTTGTCTTGTGTTCCTAGTGTTACAAATATCATAAATCCTCCTAATAGATCCACCCACCATAGGTGGCTTTGGGATACATTTTTAACATTTCTTCCCATTGTACGATAAATAGATCAGCAAAGAGATAGATCATTTTTCCTGTTATTGTTTTGGTTTCGATATTGGCAAAGGATTCTATATAGATTATTTTACTTCCTAATATTTTCCCTATACAACACATAGGGCCTGCAGTATGGGCTCCTGTTGTTATGATATATTTAGGTCTTATTTTTAGATAAAAATATAAGCTTTTGAAACAATTGGCTATTAGTTTAAATGGATATAGTAAAATATGATCTTTTGTTCCATAAATTAAATAAAATACTTTTTTTTCATATTTTTTAGCAAGCATTTTTGTAGATTCATCTTTTTCTGTGATAATAAAATAATTGTATTTTTTGAAAAGTGGACTTAATCGCATCATTTCTGATAGATGTCCTCCTGTACTAGAAATAAATAAGACTCTTTTTTTATTTTCTTTTTTCAAATAAATCCACCCATTTCTTTTTTACGTTTTTGGCTTCATACTGTTTTGCTTTTTCTTTTGCTTTTTTACCCATTGTTTTTCTTTTTTTTGTATCCTTTAAAAGAAAATCTATTTTTTTTGCCATTTCTTTTTTATTTCTATTTTTTATTATAAAGCCATCTTCTTTGTTTGTAATAATTTCACAGGCACCTTTTGCAGTATCAAAACAAATAACAGGTACTCCTTTTTCGAAAGCCTCTAAAACAACTAAACCGAAAGACTCTTTATATGAAGGAAGTAAAAAAAGGGAGGAAGCAAGTAAATGTTTTTCCACTTTCTCTTTTTTTTGATAGCCAAGTAAAGTTACTTTTTTTTGTAAATTATATTTTTGGATTTCCTTTTCTATTTTTTCTCTTTCATTTCCATCTCCTATAATGGTTAGATGAAAATCTTCTCTTTTATTTTGTAAAAGATGTATTACTTCTATTAAATCTAGGTGTCCTTTTTCTTTAGAGAGTCTTCCTACTGTAATTAGGTTCCTTTTTGTAAGAGGGGAACTTTCTTCTGTTACTTTTTCTATAAAATTGGGAATATAGAAGGTTTTGCATTTTTCCTCTTTTAATTGTTTTTTATAGAATGTATATAATTCTTTTGATACTAAGACAAATGCATCTAGATTTTTAGCTGATTTTACTATTTTTTTTATATATTTTGAATTATTATTATGATGATTATGTTCCCACCCTATTTTATATGCTTCTTTTTTTCCATATTTAGAAAGCCATGTGTTATGGATATCTCTTGTAGATAAAATAATATCACTATTACAGTTTTTGATGCATTTTATCATGCGTTTTTTTCTTAAATTCAATATATGAAGTGCTTTTAAAAACTCATATAAAAAGGAAAATAATTTTTTCTTTTGAAGTGCTTCTCTCATTTCTTTTTTATTTGGACCATAATCTATTAAATATTGGACTTTTACTTTTTTATTTAATGAAAAAAAAGATTTTTCATATAATTTATAAGTAGATATAATTTCTATTTCATAATCTTTTACAAGCGAATTTGCAAGGGTGGTTACTGCTCTTTCGATTCCTCCATAGCCTAAGTGAAGTGCTAAAATAGTAACTTTTTTCATTTAATCACCTACTTTTTTTAAACTTCTGTTTTTATGAGTTTTATAATTCCATCTATTATGCATCTTTTGATAAATACACAAATATATGTGCTACATAAGACAAGTAAACTATAAATGGGATAATATATTATTAAATTTTTTGAGGAAAGGGATGCTAGAGACAATTTTTCATATATTATTCTTTCAGTTATAAAAGATAGTAAATATATATCAAAGGATAATTTTGATATATCTGTTATTAGAATGCGTGATGGTTTGTTTTTTATGTTTAAATCATATATTAACAAGAACAATAAGACACTTATTATTACTGTTGGAAAAGATGCATATCCTTCGAATATAGCATTTATATTTTTACCTTGGCAATATAAAAAAGTAATGGTTGCTTCTATGATTAAACAAATAAGAAGATATATTATATTTTTTATTTTAGGTATTTTTATTTGATATTCCTTTATATAACAACCAATAAAATAATATAATAATGGATATATTCCTGTCCACCAACTTGGGAATATATCGAGTGTTTTTCCTTTTATGGCAATGTTTGCAAATACATTTGGTATAGAAACAAGGAAAAATAAGGTAAGTATTAATATTTGCTTTTGTTTTTTGTCTTTTATATTCTGATATAAAATATTTAAAAATGGTATCAATAAAAATAAGCCAATATACATTTCTACATACCAAGCATTTTCGATGGTGGTAAAGTTAAATATACCTTTTATATAATGATATATACTTTCTTCTTTATTATAATAAAATTTGAATACAAGAATGGTTATTATAGAAATAATTAAATAAGAAATTAAAATAGGAATAATTGCTTTATAATGCTTTTTTTCTACTTTCTTACTTTGTTTTAAATAACCTGTTAAAATTAGAAATAAAGGAACACATGTATAAAAAAGCCAACGCATTATTGTTAGCATATACATAGAGCTACCTTTTACCTCCCCATAATAAAAGTTACTATATAAAATATAGTGAACAGATATTACGAAGAAAACAGCTATGCATCTTACTAAGTCCAGCCCCAATATTCTTTTTTTGTTTTCTATAGCTGTCATACTCTACTCCTAACTATTTTCATTATAACTATTTTGACGTAGCTTGTAAAGAGATATTCTTTTTTTCTCTTGTTCTTCTTTTTTTCTCATGTTATAATTTTATTAGAAATCATTCAGGGAGGTTTTTATGGTTTGGTATGTTTTTTGTTTTCTATTATTATTCATAGGAATGCGTATTTACAAAATAAATACATATAATGATGAATGTCTATCTTTAAATCAAACGCTTCCTATTCGAGGCTTTTTGTCTTTGCTTATTATCTTTCATCATTTAGCACAGCGCTTTCCTATTTTGTTTTTCGGATATCCTGTTTTTCAAAATATTGGCTTTTTACTTGTTGGTATTTTTCTTTTTTATTCGGGATATGGGCTTGTTTATAGTTTTCTTTCTAAAAAAGATTATATGAAAACTTTTGTTTCTAAGAGAATTTTCTCTTTGTATATAGCACTTATTCTTGTTAGTATTTTTACTATTTTCTTGCAAATTGGTATGGGGGAAAAGGTTTCTTTCCTTATTATGATAAGAGAGATATTAGGTGTTACTCTTGTAAATGGTACATACTGGTATATTTGGGTTCTTTTCCTTTTTTATATTGTTTTCTATTTGTTTTTCTCTTCTTTTGATAAAAAGAAGGCTATGATTCTGTATACTTTTTTCCTTCTTTTCTTTTCTTTTTTTCTTATTACTTATAAGGTGGAAGGATACTGGTTTTTGTCTATTTCTGGTTTTCTATTAGGTATATGGGTAGGTTATTTTAAAGAAGAGGTTCTTTCTTTTTTAAAAAAACATTATATTTTTGCTTTTCCTAATGTTTGTTTTATTGTTTCCTTTTCTATGTTATATGTACTTGGTATTAAAATACCTTATATACATGAGATATTTTGGTATATCGTTTATTTAAGTTTTCCTATTTTTATTAGTTTATTTTTACTAATTGTTCTTTTGAAATGTAAAATAGGAAATAGTGTTTTAACTTTATTAGGTACTTATTCTTTAGAAATTTATCTATTACATCCACTTGGTATAAAAATAGCAAATTTTATTCCCATTCAAAATGAAACTATTTTTGTTTTATTTACACTTGGCGTAACATTTTTCCTTTCTTATCTTTTTCATTCTCTTTATAAAGTGCTGTGCTTGAAAATAGCAAAATAAAAGTCGTAAATCACGACTTTATTTTATTTCTTCTGTTTCTTTTATTAAATAAATAGGTCTATGCTTTGTTTCTAGATATGTTTTAGAAAGATACTGTCCTATAATGCCTAAACAAAATAGCTGTACTCCACTTACAAAAAATAAAATACATACCATGGAAGGCCAACCACCTACAGGATCTCCATATACAATTGTTTTTATGATAATGATTAAAATAGCAATAAAAGAAATTAAACAAAATAGAATACCTAATATAGCAGAGAGTACAAGTGGTACTGTAGAGAAGGCTGTGATTCCATCTACTGCGTAAATAAGAAGGCGCCAAAAGCTCCATTTTGTTTCTCCTGCTACTCTATTTATATTTTTATATTCAATCCATTTTGTTTCAAATCCTACAAAGCTAAAGAGTCCTTTGGAATAACGATTATACTCTTGTAAGGATAGGATGGCATTTACTACTTTTCTACTCATTAGTCTATAATCACGAGCTCCATCTACCATTTCTACTTTTGATAAACGATTTATAATTTTATAAAAAAGTCTTGCGAAAAAACTGCGAATTGGTGGTTCTCCTTTTCTACTTACTCTTCTAGTAGCTATATTTTCATACCCCTCTTGGGTATATGCATACATTTTAGGGAGTAAGCTAGGTGGATCTTGTAAGTCTGCATCCATAAGGGCTACAAAGTCTCCTTTGGCGTTTTCTAAACCTGCATAGATGGCTGCTTCTTTTCCAAAGTTTCTAGAAAAGGATATGTAGCGAACATCTTTATCTATTTTACGATATTCTTTTAATATGGAAAGGGTTTTGTCTTTGGAACCATCATCTATAAATAAATATTCAAATTTGCAATCTTTCATTTGTTTTGCTACTTTTGTGATTTCTTCATAAAAGTAAGGAATTGTTTCTTCTTCGTTATAACAAGGAACAATTATACTAATTAACTTCATATCTTTCACCATTTTCATTATACAAGGGATATTTTTATTTAGCAAGTAAAAATGTTTATTTTTTCTTTTGTCTTTCCTATTTTGTTTATGAAAAAGCCTTATAGACTAATCTATAAGACCAAATCCTGATACTACGGATCTTCCTCCTGCTATTTTTTTACCAAATACATTCATAGGTGTATTTATAAGGGAACCGTTGATAACTAGTTGGGCACTGGTTCCACCATCTAGGTTTGCTGCATTATAAGCTCCGTATTGTTCTAGTGTTTCTGTTACTTCTTTTAGGTTAGGTCCATTGGTGTGGACACCTTCTGTTACTAGAAATAAAACAACACCATCTTTTCTTTGAGCAATGGCAACTCTTGCAGCTCTATCATAACCACCTGCTGATGAAGCAAATTGCATAGTTTTTCCATTTACAATTAGGAATGGGCCAAACTGAAGAGCATCTCTCATTCCTTTTTGAATTGCTTCCATAGCAGTAGCATTTATAAGTAGTAATTTATTATCGTTTGTAAATCCGATTAGATTTTCTTTTGAACTTCTATCAGACCATATTACTTTCCCATCTTTAATTAGATATCCTTGTGGTATGTCACTTCCCCAACCATCTGGATCTGCAAACATTCCACCATTGATACAAACAATACCACCAGAGCGAGTACACATTTTTGTTATTTTTTCAGCACCATTCCCAGAATTAAATTTAGGAGCTGTTATTAATTCTACTTTAGAAGGATCATAAATAGCAACTAAATGGGCATCATATTTTCCTACTTTTATGTCTAATTTTTTATATTTATCTCCTTTTTCTCTTTTTAAAATTGCTTCTTCATATTCATTATCAAATTTAGTAGGAATTTTGGTATTAATTTTTATATCATCTAAATCTACTTCATCTGTAAGTGGAATATAAGCATTTTCTGCTAGAACTTTTTTTACTGTATTTTCACTATAAAATGTATAAGCAATATACTGGTGTGTTTTTGTTACCATTGCTGTACTGATTACTAAATTTTTTACATAGGTAAAAGGACCATAGAAGATAAAGAAACATATAGCAATACAAAGGTCTATTATAATTGCGAAAATTGTTAGTTTTTTCATGCTTCCTCCTTTAATATATATGGATCTATGGCTGTACCATTTCCTGATTCTATTTTTGTATTTTTTATACTAATGGCTGGTCTAATAGCCTTTTGAATACTTACTTTATTCGGTAACATTTGACGGCTTAGTGCATATACTTTACCACTACCTGCTGGTGTTAACAAATAATGACTTTTCTCTTGAAAGTTAAATTTAATATCTGCTATATTATAAAGTCCAATGTGTGCTTCCATTTTTTTATCATATACATCTTTATATCCAGTGCTGTATGGACCTATATACCAAGTCGTGCTTTCTAGTTGGTTTTTATAAGGTAAACTTTGATAATAAGTTGTATTTAGATAATAACCAAGTGCTGTGTTTTTACTATAGATATTACTTGCTGAATCAAATCTATAATAAAAGACACCACTATAAAATAAATTTTCTAAAATATATTTGCTTTTATCTTTTCCTTTTTCATATAAAATCCATTTATCTTCTCCTAATTTTATATAAGAGCCTAATTTTAATTCTTTTTTCTCTTTTTCAATAATATATGGATCTTCTTTTGTACCTGTTCCACTATAAACTGTAGTTTTCATTTTTAAGCGAACTACTGGTTTTATTAGATATGTCTCTTCTGGTTCATAAGAAGAAACTGTTGTTTTTTTTGCGTACCATACATCTTTTTTCCCTCTATCACTTAGCCAAAGAGAGTCTTCTTTATTAATAAATGTTTCTTTATTTACACTATTTAAGAAGTCTGTTACACTCATTAATTTTACGTAAGAGTTTTCATCTTTCTTTTCACAAGTGATTTTGTTGACATTGGTAACAGAATCTGTACAAATGGTTATTTTTTCTAATAAATCTTTATTTAAATTTTTTAAAAAGATATCGTTTAAGTATTTATGTATATCTGATTTTGTATAATCTGTAATAGTACTATTCCACATTAGGTTATTTATGGGTTCTTCTGTTACTATTTCTACTGTATTATCCGCATTTACTTTAATAACACGCCATAAAAGATTTGAAAATTTTACATAATTATTTTGTACGTTTCCTTTATATAGGTATGTCCCATTTACTCTATAAAGTCCACTATTTTCATATACTACTTCTTCTGCATTTGCTAGTTTTGTTGCTAGAAGAGAAACACTTTTTCCTGATTCCCCTTTGGGATTATATACTCTATAATATTTAAAAAGTCGTTGTCCATAAAAACAAAGACAGAAAATCAAAAATAGAAAGCTAAAAACAATAAAAATAAAATTTGCTAATTTTCCTTTTTTGAGTTTCCTTTTTTTTACGACTTGTTTTTCCATTATAAAACCTCACTTTATTTTTACTATATTTCTATCTTTATTATTATATCAAAAAGTGATGGTAGTTTCAAGTGTCTTCATTCGATACTTATTTTATAGAGATTTCTTCTATTTTTTTATACTCTATTTACTCTAGGTATTTTTTTCCCTTTTTTTTTCATATTAATAATGTAGTCTGATGGAAAGGAGAATTTTTATGTTTTTTAAAAAAATAAAAAAACGAATTTCCTTTTTGCTTCTTATTCTTAGTATGCCAATTACCACACTTGCTTATTCAGACTATCTTATTCCTGGTGGAGAAAACATAGGGATAGAGCTTCATGCAAAGGGTGTACTTATTGTAGGAACCTATAAAGTGGGTGATCATACTCCTAGTGAAGAATCTGGTCTAAAAATAGGAGACATTATTACAGAAATAGAAGATAATAAGGTTGCTAATATTGAACAGATGGTACAAAAGATAGATGCAGCTTCTATTAAAGAGGTTGTAAAAGTTACCTATCTTAGAAATAACATAGAGAAAGAAACAAATTTAAAACTTTATAAAGATAATAATGTATATAAAACAGGTTTATATGTTAAAGACCGTATTGTTGGTGTAGGAACGCTTACTTTTATAGATCCTAATACAAAAACATTTGGAGCACTTGGACATGAGATTACAGAAAAAACAACAGGACAAATTTTGGAGATTAAAGATGGGAAAATCTTTAATACAAATGTAACAGGGATTGATGCTAGTACCAATGGAAATCCTGGAGAAAAAAATGCTAGTTTTGAAAGAGAAGAAGTAAAAGGAACTGTATCTGAAAATACAACACAAGGTATTTTTGGAACATATACAGAGCCACTTCCTTCTAAAAAACAATATAAAGTTGCTTCTTCTACAGAAATAAAAGAAGGGAAAGCAAAAATTTTAACTGTTACAAGTGGTAAAGAAATATCAGAATATGAAATTGTCATTACACAAGTAAATACAGATAGTAAAAAGAATAAAAACTTTGTTTTCGAAATTACAGATTCAAAATTACTAGAAAAAACAGGTGGAATTGTCCAAGGTATGAGTGGATCGCCTATTATACAAGGTGATTATATTGTAGGTGCTGTTACACATGTTGTAGTAGATAATCCTACAAAAGGATATGGTATTTTTATAGAAAACATGTTAAAAGAAGCAGAAAATTAAAAGACCTTTTGGTCTTTTTTTATTCCTCTAAATCAAAGTCTTCTATTTTTCCATTTTCACTTACTATTTTATTTACTTTTTCTTCTATTTTTTTTAATTTTTCATCACATTCTTTCGCAAGTTGCATGGCATATGCATATTTCTCTATTGATTCTTCTAAAGCAATATTTCCATTTTCTAATTCATCTATAATTTTTTCTAGTTCTGTTACTTTCTCTTCAAATTTACTATCTTTCTTTTCCATGTTTTTCCTCCTTTATGGATGTGATTTTTGCTTCTAATTTTGCTTTTTCTAAGCGAATAGATATTGTATCTCCTATTTTTATATTTTTTATATTGGTGATAACTTTTTCTTCCTTATATGTCAAACTATATCCTCTTTTTAGTATGTTTAAGGGATTTACTAAATCTAATTTTATTATATCATTTTTTAGTTTTTCTTTTTGATTTTCATAAATCATTTTTGGATTTTTAAAAAGATAACTTTTTTGTATATTTTTAAAATATTGTTTTTTATTATCTAATAAATAATATATATCTCTATTTATTTTTTCTATTAAGGAATCTAAATATTGTCTTTTATTTTCAAACATAACCATAGGATTTTTGATTACAAAAGAACCTGTAATGCTTTCTAATTGTAATTTACTATAATTTATTTTTTTTGTGATAGCTTCACTTGCTCTAATTTGATATTGTCCTAATAACTTTTCTAAATCATACATACTAGGTACAGCTATTTCAGCTGCACCTGTTGGAGTGGGAGCTCTTAAATCTGCTACAAAGTCTGCTATTGTGTAGTCTATTTCATGACCTACTGCACTTATAATTGGAATTTTTGATTCATAAATTGCTCGTGCTACACATTCTTCATTAAAAGGCCATAAGTCTTCTATAGAACCTCCTCCACGACCTATGATTAGTACATCTATATCATAATTGTTTGCTAATTTTATTTTATTTGCAATATCTTCTTTTGCATTTTCACCTTGCACAAGGGCTGGAAATAATATGGTTTTACAAATTGGAAAACGTCTTTTTATAGTGGATAGAATATCTTTAATCGCTGCCCCTGTTGGAGCTGTTACAATCCCTACTTTTTCAGGTATTTTAGGAATTGGTTTTTTATTTTTAGGATCAAATAAGCCTTCTTTTTCTAAATCTTTTTTGAGTTTTTCAAATAGAATATAGAGATTCCCTAGCCCATCTTCCTCCATTTCTTCTACGTAAATTTGGTAACTACCTGTATTTTCATAAATGCTTATTCGTCCTTTTATTCGTACTTTCATTCCATCTTCTGGATTGAAATTTAATTGCTTTGTATTCCTGCTAAACATAATAGCATTTATTTTGCTATTCTCATCTTTGATAGAAAAATAATAATGACCTGTTGTATGTTTTTTTAAATTTGAAATTTCTCCTTTTAAAAAAACATTTCGTAAATGTTCGTCTGTATCAAATTTATATTTTAAATACTTGGTTAAGGCTCCTACACTTAAATATTTGTCATCATTCATTTTTTTCATCCTCACTGCTATTAGTATATCACAAACTAATGTACGTGTAAATATAAAAAATGAAAAAGAGAAAACTTTTTAAGAATCCACTTTTTCTTTATATATTTTATCCAGTGCTGCATTTATCATTTTTCTGACACTATCATCACTGTAAGATTTTGCTAATTCCACTGCTTCATTAATTGCTACAATGGCTGGTGTTTTGGTATATAGCATTTCATAAATTCCTAGTCTTAAAATAGCACTATCTGTATTCCCTAGTCTATCAATAGTCCAATTTTTTAAATGCTGATTTGCTATTTTATCTATTTCTTCTTTATAGGTAATTACACCATATACTATATCTTTTACAAATTCATTTTCTATTTCTACTATTTCTTTCATGAGTGTATCTATATTATATTCTATATTCGCTTTTTCATATATATTTATTTGGTAAAGTATTGTCATTATTTTTTGCCTTAATGTACTTCTATTTTCACTTTTCATTTAACCACCTACTTTATTTTACCATATTTTTTTACCTTTTTAATCAATTTTATGAATTTTATATTTTCTACTTAATTTATCTGTTATATGATAAAGGAATGCAATATATATGATATTAGTAAGTAATGCTCTTCCCACTAAATTAAAATTGATAATACTATTCCATGCTATTTTATCTATTATAGATATCATTACATATGAAATTGTTTCATATATAATGATGACAATACTTTGAAATAAAATATTATTAAAAATATTATTACTCCATTGATGATTTAATAGAAGAATAATCACTCCTAATAGAAAAAAAAGAAAGGTATGAAATAGTAAAATAGGAGAACATAAAATATCATATATGAATCCATAACAACTACATATAATTAGATATTTATTGTGATCTTTGCAATAGGGAAAAATAATGATAAGAGCACTTGTTACAAAAAGTGGGTAGAAGATGGAGTGAAGTGGAGAAAAACAGTTACTTAAAATATTCTGAAAAATAAGAGAGAATGTAAGGACACTAATTACCATAGTTCTCACCTCTTTTTACAACTGCAACATAATCTAATTCATCGAAATTGGCTGCTGGTGTTACTTCTACTATTTTGGCTAAATCAAAATTATCTGTTGTCACTTTCTTTATTCGTCCTACTAAAAGTCCTGATGGGAATGTTTTTCCCATTCCTGTTGTTGTTACTATTGCATTTTTAGGGATTTCTACATTGTCTGCAATCCCTTCCAATATGAAAACATTTTGTGATTTTTTATATCCTGTAAGAAGTCCATAAATATAGTTATCATCTATTTTAATTCGGACAGAGATTTGATTAAATGTATCACTTGTTAACATTTGTACTGTACTACTATAATTTCCTACTTTACTTACTATGCCAATCAATCCTTTGTTATTGATAACGGCCATTCCTTTTATTATTTTATTTTTCTTTCCTTTATCAATATTTAAGGTTTGGTAGTATCCGTCTAATGTTCTACTAATAACAGTTGCATGTAGTACTTCTTTTTCTCCGAGTATTGTTTTTAATTCTAATTCTTTTTTGAGTGTTTCTACTTCTTTTTCAAGTTCATCTATTTTAGCTTCGTTATACTCTATTTTTTCACTTTTTTTCTTCCATTTTTTATTTTCTTTTAAAAGTTCTTTTTTTGTTTTATGATCTTCTATTTTCCCTTTTACAAAATCAATAGGTGCATTTACGATTTTTACTGTAAAGGCTCCTGTATCTTTTACTGCTCTTTCTAAAAAGCTGAGATCATGGTCACGAAGCATATTGACTCCTATTACGACTAAAAAAAGGGCAAGACAAATTACAGCTATAACAATATAATTTTGTTTATTTTTCCTTTTTCTATACATAAAAATCACCTATTTCTTATTATAATATAAAATGGAAATATTTTCTATATTTTTTATTTTAAATATTCCCATTTTCGTAAAAACTATAATACCCCTTTCCGATAATTAGATGGTCTAGGATGGGGATATTTAAGAGATATCCTATTTCTTTTAATTTTTCTGTTATTTTTTTATCTTGTATAGAGGGTGTTATGTCTTTAGAAGGATGGTTATGTATACATATAATAGATGCAGCATTTACAAGTAATCCTTCTTTAAATATCTCTCTTGGATGAATCATACTATAATTTAATGTTCCTATAAAGAGTAGTTTTTCTTTAATAACTGTTTTTTGACTATCTAAATAAACTGCATAAAAATGTTCTTGCATAGTATCTTTTAATTTTTCTTTATAATATTTGTATACTATTTCTGTATTTGAAAATTTTGTAAATTGTATTGTTCCTATTTCTATTTGTATTCTTTTTGAGAGTTCAACAGCCGCTAAAATGGTTGCTGCTTTGGAAAACCCTATTCCTTCTATTTGCATTAATTTGGATAAACTTATATTTTTTAAATTTTGAATACATTTTATTTCTTTTAATATTTGAGATGCTAGTCCTTTTACAGACATTGTTTTGGTTCCTGTTTTGAGTAAGATTGCTAAAAGTTCTTCGTTATTTAAGGAATCACTTCCTTTTTCTATCATTCTCTCTATGGGTCTTTCTTCTTTTGGAATATCTTTAAGTTTTATGTGACTCATCTTTCATCTCCTCATACTTAGCAAGTACTCCATTTATAATATTTCCGATTACTTTCTTTTCTTCTGTCTTTGTTAACATTTCATCATATGTTTTTAATATGGATAAAAAATTATCATTTGTAATGGAGTATGATTCTTCATTAGTAACATACCCCAAATTTTGATAATATTCCTTTATTTTCGTTATATTTTCTTTTTTCTCTGTGATTCCTACATAGGCATGATACGTTTCTTTTTCTACTTTATAAATATAATAGTCTATATTTTTTAAAGCATTTTCCATTTTTTCTTCACTTAGATAAGAACCAATTTTTATAAAATATAGATTTTCTCCTTCTTTCATAGTTGGCATTACTTTTTGTGTTTTTTCATAACCACTATATAAAAAAAATCCCATACAAAAACCAGTTACCATACATAACAAAATGGGTTTTAAATATTTCATCAAAATCACCATTTTTATTATATAGAAAAACTAGTGGGAATTTTGTCGATTTTAAGAAAAAATGGAAAACATAACAAATGAAAATAGGAAGGCAAATAGAATACCTGTTGCTACTTCAAATGGTTCATGTCCTAATTCTTCTGTTAGGTGTTTATATTTTCCTTTTTTTGTTTTATTAAAAATAATATCAATAAATTGGTTAATCATTTCTGCTTGTTTCTCTGTTTGCAAACGTACTCCCATAGCATCATAGGATACTACAACAGCAAGGACAAGTGCTATTGCAAATAGTGGATCTGTTATCCCTTTGTCTAATAATATTGTGAATGCTAATGAAAATACTAAGGTAGTATGTGTACTTGGTATTCCTCCATTTCCATTTAAAAGACGTACTATGTCTATTTTTTTCTTACGGATTGACTCTATTATAAATTTAATAATTTGGCAGGTTACTGCTCCTAAAAATGGTATAACAATAAATAAATATTCTTTCATATTTTCCCTACTTTCTTTTTTTAATTTTAACATAGTTTTTTTATTCATACAATTTTTTGTATATTTTTCTTTCAAAAATAACAAAATAAAAACGAAAGGAATGATTTTATGCAAATGGTACCTAGTATGATTAGTACAAAAGATTTAGCTTATTTAGAGGATATGTTTCAATGGAATATGAATGCTAGTAAAAAGGCTCTTCATTTTGAAAAAGAAGTACAAGATATGGATGTAAAAAATGTTTTAGGAGATTGTGCTAGAATGCATGCTTCTATATGTGAGAGAATTACTCAATTATTAAAAAAAGGAGAAGATGATAATGAACAACAATAAAGTACAGAATCCTAAGGTAGAAGTTCCCCAAACAAAGGAAATGAATGATTCTGATTATTTAACTGCACAGCTTTCTTGTGAAAAAAATATGAGTGTTGATATGTGCTATGCTTTAAATGAAGCAAGCTGTGAAACTTTGTATGATGCTTTATTTCCTTTATTTCAAGAAATTAAGGATATGCAAAGAAAATTATATGAACTTTCTTTTGCAAAAGGCTGGTATTCTTTGGAGAAAGCAGAGTCTTCTAAAATAATAGAAAAATATAATAGTTTATCCAGTAAATTAGAAGAATTAATATAAAAAGTCATATATAGAAATCATATATGGCTTTTTACTTATATTTTTGTACAAAATAATCTTCTAATGACACTGTTATTTTTTCATTTTTACCACGAAAACTATTTATATATTGTGTTAATATTTCATTATCTATATCACAAAAACCATTTTCTAATAAATTATGTGTTACTGTTTTCCCTATTTCTGTTTCTGATAAGATAATTGGTGGGTATTGCTGCAAATGAGGATTGATTTTTTTTCCTTTTTTTGGGAGGAATTGTTTAAAACTAATATCTACTAGTAAATATCCAAACTTACAGTTTGGATATCTACTAGTAGATATCCAAACTTACAGTTTGGATATTTATAGCGAACAATCACACATTCATGATCAAAAAACCCAAATGCTTTTTGTAAATTTATTAGTTTATAGTCTACTCCAATTTGATCTAAATCTAAAGCTATATGGTTAGAAATTATTTTACATAATCCTTCGAAATCATCTGTTAAGTTGCAAAATTTCTCTTTATTTTGGATTATAATGTTTTCTATTTTTGTTTTTTCATTTTGTCTTAGGTGCAAAATATTGTAGTAAAATTCTTGTAATTCTTTATTTTTTCCCATCGAAACCACTTCTTTTAAATAATTTTTCTAAATCATTTTTGGAAAAATAGACAATTGTTGGTCTTCCATGAGGGCAGTGAAATGGATTTTTACATTTTCTTAAATCATTCATTAAATTTTCCATTTCTAGAATAGTAATCGTATCATTTGCTTTGATAGACATTTTACATGCCATAGTAGCTGCAACATGATCTCTAAATCTTTCAATATTGAAATTTTTTTCTAAATGAATAATTAAATCTATTATTCTTTTAATAGCTTCTTCTTCGTTATATTTAGTAAGCCATGTAGGGTGACTTTTTACAATAATAGAACTTATTCCAAATTCTTCTACCTTAAAACCTATCTGCTTCATTACATCTATATTTTGTTTTAACACCATATACTCTGCTGTAGTTAACTCAAAGGTAAGAGGAATTAATAAATCTGTGATATGAGGTTTTTCTTCTTTTAATTTATTTAAAACTATTTCATAATTGATTCTTTCTTTGGCTGCATGCTGATCTATTAGATACATCCCATTTTCATTTTGACAAATAATGTAAGTACCATGAATACTTCCTATTGGATATAGTTCTGGTAATTTTTCTTGCTTCTCTTTTTCTATTTCAATATTTTTCTTTTCTAATATTCCTACTTTTTTTTCTATATTTATAGAAGGTGTATTTTCTGCTACTCTTTCTAAATCTAATGTTATTTCTTCATATATTTTGTTTTCTTCTATTGTTTCTGTTTCTTTTATTTCTATTTCTGGAATTAATAATTCTTTTTTGATGGCTTTTTGAATTGCATTTGTTAAAAGAGAAATAAGTTCATTTATTTTACTAAATTTAATATCCATTTTTGTTGGATGAATATTTACATCTATTAAACTAGGATCTGTTTCAATACGAATTAAAACAATAGGATATCGATTGTCTGGTTTATAACTATGATAGGCATCATTTATTGCTCTATTTATTTCGGTATTTCTTACTATTCTCCCATTTACAATTAGAATCATATGATTTCTACTTGCTCTATGTACTTCTGGTTTAGAAATGTACCCAGCTATTTTATAATCTTCATTTTCTTCTCCAATGGGAAGCATTTTTTTAGTGGTGTTTATTCCAAATATTGCAGAAAATGTTTTTAATAAATTCCCGCTCCCATCTGTATTTAACAAGATAGAATCGTTATTGCTTAAAATAAATTTTATGGATGGATAAGAAAGTGCTAGTTTATGGATATAATCTGTAATGTTTGCAAGTTCTGTATATAAACTTTTCATGTGCTTTAAACGTGCTGGGGTATTATAAAATATATCATTTACTTCTATTATGGTTCCTCTTCTTGCGTCTCCATTTTTTACTTCTTTAAGGATTCCGCCTTCTATTTTCACATGTGTTCCTATTTTCCCATTTGATGTTTTTAAATCTATTTTACTTACAGATGCGATAGAGGGAAGTGCTTCTCCTCTGAATCCTAGTGTATGAATTCTATATAAATCATCTTCATCTATTAATTTACTTGTTGCATGTCTTTCAAAAGCAATTAGGGCATCTTCTTTATCCATTCCTATACCATCATCTGTTACTTTTATCTGTTTGGTACCTGCTTCTTTTAAATCAATTCTTATGGTTTTACTATCAGCATCTATTGCATTTTCTGTGAGTTCTTTTACAACAGATGCACATTTTTCTACTACTTCTCCTGCTGCTATTTTGTTTGATAAAATTACATCCATCACTTTTATTTTTGCCATCTTTACCACCTTTATTTATTATAACATATTTACTAAAAAAAGATAACTTTCGTTATCTTAATCAAATAGATTACCAATAAAATCATAATCCTCTTCTGAACATGCTCCTAAATTTACTAAATTAATTACAAAATTTACAAGTAATGGTACTAAGAAAATTAATATAAGTGCGATGATTCTTTTCATTACTTTTCCTCTTGCTTTTCTAAATGCATCATCGTCTGCAGATGCGACTGCTCCCCCTAAATCTAAAACACAAAATATTAGTACAGCAAATACGCTTCCTATTTGAACATATCCTAAGATTTGTTTTAATATTTTAAATACTTCTCCACTTGTATCTATTACTTCACAACTGCTTTTTACACAACCTACAAGTTCTGGATTTTTTTTACACTCTTCTGCTGTTGGGCCTTCTGTGTCTGGAAGCCATTCATCTTGTGCTCCTTTTAGATTTTTGGCAGTGTCACTTATGGGGTCCCAATTATCATCAATAAGGTTTGCCTTTGTGGATATTGCGTGGCGATATATATTCCCACCACCACCAACATATTTTTGTGCTACATACACTTTATCTACACACTTAAAACTTCCTGTAGTATAGAAATCTTCTGCTTTCCCTTGAAACTCATATGGTGCAGAATCATCTAGATTTATAATATCTACAGTATTGTTTTTCTTTTTAATATACCATTGACGCCCATAATTACTGATATTTCCTAATGTCCCACCTGTTTTTCCATCATTTTTTGAATTGTAAAAGCAAAAATCTTTTGAATTATCAATAGTTTTTGCTGATAATTTTAATATGATTGCCTCTTCCCAATTTTCCTTTTTATATTTATCAAGTGTTGATTTCTTGTAATAACCTCTTACACTATAGAATATTGTTCCTTTATTAAAAAGTATATAATTAGGGCATCCTAGCCTTCCAACATCTTTCTGAACATTGGTCCAGTTTCCTAATAATTCTCTATTATTTTTTTCTG
Organism: uncultured Erysipelotrichaceae bacterium; assembly: GCA_951801995.1. GTDB lineage: Bacteria > Bacillota_I > Bacilli_A > RF39 > UBA660 > RUG12867. Next base: position 3,955 of record CATOOY010000012.1, on the reverse strand, counting down.
CACCTTCATATTTTGTAATATAATATTCATGTATAAGCCCAGTGTAAATAGTTATAGTCCCTCTTGTTTTTTCATCCTCGCTTGCATACTTGCATTCCATATAGATTTCTTGTTTATCTGCTGCTTTGATAGAGGTAGGAAAAAACATAACAGATAATAGTAGTATAAAGCTTATTATAAAAATTTTTCTTTTCATAACTTTCCTCACTTTTCATTTAATATTATATCATAAAGCCTATAAATGTGCTAGTTCTTTTTTGCTTACTTCTTTATAGGTTCCATCTAATATAGAATATAAATATCCTTCTACTTTTTTTTCTGTGATACTTTCTATATATTCTATATATCCTTTTATTTGATTTTGATAGCTTTCTTTCTCTATTTCTTTTAGTTTATAATCTATAATAACAAAACGATATTCTGTTTCTATTAATAAGTCTATAATACCTTGTGTTTTTGTTTTATTATCAAAGAAATTATATTCTTTATATATTTTTTGAATGGTATGTTCTTTGATAATAGGACTTTCTAAAAATTTTAAAATTTTATTTTGGTAAAAATTGGGTATTTTATATATCTTAAATTCTTCTTCTATATTTTTAAAATCTAATATTTCTAAATAACTGTGAAATAATAAGCCTACTTCTATTTTGTCTTTTATTTCTTTATCTATGAGTGTATATAAAGTAGAATATTCTTTTTTTTCTTTCTTTCTTTTTTGCTCATATACTTCTATTATATTTAATGGTTTGTTTGTATTTGGTATTTTATGATATGGGATATTTTCTCCTTTTTGATGGTATGTATTTGTTATTTCTAGGGCATTTATATCTATTTTTCTTATATATGGATATAAACTATTTTTGATAGATTCTAGTATATGATAAAAACTATTATAAGAAAAGCGTATACTACTTGGTATTTTTTCTTCTTTTATTTCTTCTTTTTCACTATCTTCTATATTACTTACCAGTATTATTTTATCTCGGGCTCTTGTGAGTGCTACATAAAAAAGTCTTATTTTTTCTGCTTTATCTTTTTTTAAATAATCTGTTTTAAAGAGTGTTTTTAAAATAGTTTCTTTTATTCCTTCTTTTTCAATGGGAACAATAAAACCATATTTTTTATGTAATAAAAATTTTTCTTTAAATTCTTCTTTTGAAAAGCTTTTATAAAGTCCACTATAATAACAAATAGGATATTCAAGCCCCTTTGATTTATGGATATTGGTAATTGTTACTCCACTATTTTCTTTTTTTTGTAAGTTAAATTTTACATCTATTTTATGTTCTATTGCTTCTTCAAAATAGGTAATCATTTCTTCTAACCCATACCCTATTTTTTCTAAATTGGTAGTTACCTCTAATAAGTAATCTAATTTAGATACAAGTAAGCTTATATTTTCTTTGGTATTTATTTTATTATAAAAATCAAAGGTAATATAAATTTCATATAATAATTCTGATAAGCTAAGTGTATTTATTTTTTTTGCAACTTTTTCTATTTTGGTATTCCATTCGTGAAATTGTTCCATTTGCTTTATAGCTCTATAAAGTGTTATTTCTTCTTCTTTTGCCTTTTTTACAGCTTTCAATATTTCATTATCTTTATAAGAAAATAGAAAGGATCTTGCTACACTTAAAAAAGGATGCATAAATTTATGATCATAATAATTTTTCTCTTTGTGACAAGCTAATAATTTTAATATATTTTTTAAAACATATATTTCATCGGATGCAATAAATTTTTCTTCTATATTTAAATAAATTGGTATATTTAAATATGTAAATATTTTTTTATATAATTCAAAGTTTGTTTTTCTATCCATTAATATAGTAAAGTCAGAAAAAGTTATAGGTCTTTGTTTATTTTCTTTTGTATCAAAAATGGTATATCCTTCTGCTATCTTCTTTTTTATATCTGTGCCTATCATAAAGGCTTCTATTTCTTCTTTTCTATAAAGATTATCTTTATAAGAATAATCTAGTATTTCTAAATAATGGTTTAATTCTTTTTCTTCATTTTGGGTAATAGTTCCTGCTATCATTTCATGCCCATTTTTATAATCTGCTCCTCCCATTTCTAAATCCATTATTCTTTCAAAAATCATATTCACACCATCTAATACTTCTTTTTTAGAACGAAAATTATCAGTTAGATCTATTTTTATTCCATTCTTTTCTTCTTTATAGTCTTCATATTTTTGCATAAATAAGGAAGGATTGGCATTTCTAAATCCATAGATAGATTGTTTTACATCTCCTACCATATATAAATTATTATTGGCAATGAATGATATAAGATAAGCATTTGTATCATTGGTATCTTGATATTCATCTATCATAATTTCTTTTGTTTTTTCTTTTAATTCTTTTGTAACATTTGGATTTTGTTTCAAAAGTTGTATTGCTAGAAGTGTAATGTCACTAAAGGTAAAGATTTTGTTTTCCATTTTAAATGCCCACATTTTTTCCTCTAATTCTTTTAATATGGAAATAATAACTTCTACTGTTTGTTTTGTTTCTTTTAATTCTTCTTTTATTTCTTCTCTATTTTGATATGTTAATTTCTCTTTTATATTATTCCACTTTTCTTTTATTTTATCATATATATTTTTTATTTCTTCTTTATATAACAAATTTTCTTTTCCTCTAAAAATTGGCAATTTTATGGTAGTTAAATAAAGAAAATCATCATAATTTGGTTTTTCTTGTATTCCTTGGAATAAAGAATCTACTTTTTTATAAAATATTTGACTATCTTCTGTTATATAATAAGACATGGTTTTTAAATTTTCTTGTATTTCTTTATAGTCCTCCTCTAAAATTTTTTCAAATTCTTTTATATTTTCTTCTATTTTTTTCTCTGTTTGATAGTTGGCAAAATAGTTATCTAAAAAGTCTTTTTTATCTATTACTATATCTAATTTTTGATAAAGAGATAAAATCATTTGTTTTAATTTTTTATCATCTTTAATGGAAAAGGTATCTATAAAATTTAAAAATTTTTCTTCTCTTTTTTCATATTTTTCTGTAAATATTTCTTCTAACTTTTCTCTTTTTTCATGTTCGATTAAAATGGTATCTCCTATTTGAATATCACGATCTATTTGTAGTAGATAGTGATATTTTTTTACTAAAAACAAAGCGAAGCTATCAAAGGTACAGATAAGAGCACTTTCTACTTTTGCAAGTTCTTTTATAAGGTTTTTATTTCCATCTTTCACTTCTTGTTCTATTTTCTTTTTTACACGTTCTTTCATTTCAAAAGCTGCTGCATTGGTAAAGGTTAGAATAATAAGTTCATCTAGAGAAATTCCACTTTTTAATTTTTCTAAGATACGTTCTGTTAAAACTGCTGTTTTCCCACTACCAGCACCAGCACTTACTAATATGTTTTTCCCATTTTCATAAATCGCTTTTTTTTGCTGTTTTGTAAAACCCATTTTACTCATATACATCCCCTTCTAGAAATTCTAAGTTTTTCATTTTAGGAAGAATATTGATATCAGTATCTTCTTTGAAACATATATCTTTAAAACTACAAAATTTACATCCTGTTTGATCTTCTTCTTTTTCAAAACCAATATTTTTAGGATCTATTTTGAAATCTACATTATAAATATCTATGATTGCTTTTTCTATTTTTTCTTTTACCATTTTTGTTAATTTTTCTATTGTCTGTTCTTCTAATACTTTAGCATTGCTATAAAAGTCTCCATCTGCTTTAAAACGCATATTTTTTATATAGCTGTTTTTTTCTTCTTTATCTAATGCTTTTACTATACTTCTGTTTTTAATGGTAAAACCATCTAATTTGTAAGCTTCATATAATAATTCTTCATATGTTTTATTTGGTTTTGCTTGTAAGATATCTTTTATTATATTTTGTAAGTATACCCCTGCAAAGGAAATATTTTCTTTTTTCTTTAATAAATAATAGTAAATAAATAATT
>CATOOY010000011.1 GCA_951801995.1 uncultured Erysipelotrichaceae bacterium | reverse complement strand
AATGTAAAAAAGTTATCTGGACATATAGAATTTAATAATGTAAAATTTGGATATGAAAAAGAAAATATTATTGATAATATGAGTTTTAAAATAAAACCAAATCAAAAGGTGGCTTTTGTAGGAAAAAGTGGTGCTGGAAAAACAACTTTATTTAATTTAATTACAAAATTATATACTATAAAAGAAGGAGAAATATTATTGGATGGATATAATATAAATGACTTAGATTGTAGTTCTTTAAGAGATAATATGTCTATCATTACACAAAATCCATATATATTTAATTTTTCTATTAGAGAAAATTTACTTTTGGCAAAAGAAAATGCTACTATGCGCGAAATAAGAAACGCTTGTAAATTAGCATGTATTGATGATTTTATTATGTCTTTACCCAATAAATATGAAACTATTCTTGGTGAAAATGGAGTTATATTATCTGGGGGACAGAAGCAGAGACTTGCTATTGCTAGGGCACTACTTTTGAAAACAGAAATAATATTATTCGATGAGGCAACAAGTGCTTTAGATAATGAAACACAAAGTGAAATACAAAAAGCTATAGTGAATTTAAAAGGGGAGTATACTATTTTAATTGTCGCACATAGATTATCTACTATAATAGATAGTGATAACATTTTTGTTGTAGATAAAGGAAAAATAATAGATAGTGGTTCTCATAAAGAATTATTAAAAAAATGTGAATTTTATAAGAACTTATATGAGAAAGATTTAAGTGTTTAAATATTATAATTATTTAAGAATAAATTAAGAACAAAAGTGAAAAATTATTGGAATCCTTTTTCGCATGAGAAGAATTCATTATATCTGCATTTTCCTTATTTGTTCTTTTTTTATTGAAATTTAATATTTAGTTCTTATTACGTATGTTTTTTGTAAACTTTTAAGATATAAATATAATTTTTTTTGTGTTAAAATTTTTCTTTTTTCCTCAAAAGTTATTTTTTTTTGTGTATAAAAAGTGATTTTGTAGCAAGAATAGTAAACAAGGAGGAAGACATGAAAGCGACAGGAATTGTTAGAAGAATTGATGAGCTAGGAAGAGTTGTTATTCCAAAAGAAATTCGCAAAAATTTACGTATACGTGAAGGAGATAGTTTAGAAATTTATATAGATGATTTACATAACATTGTACTTAAAAAATATTCTGCTTTGAATAGTTTGAAAGATTTTTCTACTCTTTTAGTAGAAGCTATTTATCATGATATCAAAAGAAACATTTTGATAACAGATACAGATGTTGTACTTGCAGCCGCTGGAAAAGATAAAAAAGAATATATAGGAAAAAATTTAAGTGAAGATATGATTTTTTGTATGAAAAGAAGAGAGCAGAAGTTAGAAAGCCATCAAAAAGAATTTCAAATATGCGACAAAAAAGAAAATATGACATATACAATAGCAACTATTATTGTAAATGGGGACGTATTTGGGAGTGTATTTATTTTTGATAAAGATGGTTTTGTTGGAGAAGTAGAACAGACCATTGTAAGTGTGATGGCAAATTTTTTAGCAAAACATATTGATGAATAAAAAAATATATGTTAAAATAAAATTGTTATTTTAATAAATACGTAGAAGGAAAGAAAAGTAAAGTTTGTTTTTAAAGAGACCTTATGTTTGGTGAAAATAAGGAAAACAATTTATTTTAGATGATTCTGGAGTAGTTAAGAGGAAAGTCTTAACCGTCTTATGACGTTATCATTATGAGTGCATATATTCTATGAAATAAGGTGGTACCACGATTTTTTCGTCCTTATATTGTAGAATATTTTTTTATTAGGAGGTATTTTATGCGTAAATTTGAAAAAATTAGTTTTTTACAATTTCAAAAAGATGTGGAAGATAATAAAAAATTATATGAGAGTTATCATTTGCCACAAAGAAAGACTATATCCAGTGCAGGATATGATTTTGAGGCTCTATATGATTATGTTTTAGCTCCTGGAGAAGAAAAAACTTTTCCAACTGGTGTGAAAGTTCAAATGAATGAAGGTGAAGTTTTATTTTGCATGGTTCGTTCTAGTATGGGTTTTAAATATAATGTAAGACTTAAAAATCAAGTAGGTGTTATAGATAGTGATTATTATAATAATGTGTCTAATGAAGGACATATGTTTGTAGCACTTCAAAATGAAGGGACAAAAGCATATACTATCAAAAGAGGTGATTCTATATGTCAAGGTGTTTTTCTTTCTTATTTAAAAGTAGATGATGATGTACCTGGTGGAATTAGAAAAGCTGGTATTGGTAGTACGAATAAAGGAGGAAAGACAAATGGGTAAATCATTTTATATATCCACTGCTATTACATATACATCTGGAAAACCTCATATTGGAAATACTTATGAAATTGTCCTTGCTGATGCGATTGCTCGTTATAAAAGATTAATGGGATATGATGTTTATTTTCAAACAGGCACAGATGAGCATGGTCAAAAAATAGAAATAAAAGCAAAAGAAAATGGGAAAACTTCACAAGAATTTGTAGATGAAATAGCTTTAGAGGTAAAAAGAATTTGGAATTGTTTAAATACAAGTTATGATAAATTTGTGCGAACTACCAATCCTATGCATGTACAAAGTGTTCAAAAAATATTTAAAAAACTTTATGATCAAGGGGATATTTATAAAGGAAAATATGAGGGTCTTTATTGTACACCTTGTGAGTCTTTTTTTACAGAATCACAGCTTGTATCAGGGAAATGTCCTGATTGTGGTCGAGATGTTGTTTCTGCTAGTGAAGAAGCTTATTTTTTTAAATTAAATAAGTATGCACCCCTATTAGAAGAATACATTGAAACACATCCTGATTTTATTAGACCAGAGTCACGTAAGAACGAAATTATGAATAATTTTATTAAACCTGGCCTTCAAGATTTGTGTGTATCTCGTACATCTTTTAAATGGGGGATTCCAGTAATATTTGATGATAAACATGTTGTTTATGTTTGGATAGATGCTTTATCCAATTATATAACTTTTTTAGGATATGATGCAGAGAATAAGGAGCAATCTGAAGAATTTTATAAATATTGGCCTGCTGATATTCAATTGATAGGGAAAGATATTTTGCGTTTTCATACAATTTATTGGCCTATTATGCTTATGGCACTTGATTTGCCTCTTCCTAAACAAATTTTTGGACATCCATGGGTATTATGTGGAAATGACAAAATGAGTAAAAGTAAAGGAAATGTACTTTATGCGGATGAACTTGTTTCTTTATTTGGAATAGATGCAGTACGTTATTATTTACTTCATGAAATTCCATATGCAAATGATGGGACAATTACATATGAACTTTTGATAGAAAGAATTAATTCAGATTTAGCAAATGTTCTTGGAAATTTAGTAAATAGAACGATTTCTATGTCTCATAAATATTTTGATGGTATTGTAAAAAAACCTACTGCTTTTGAGGAAATAGATAAAGATCTTATTACAACAGTAAGAAAACTTCCTATCAAGGTGGAAGAAGATATGAATGAACTTAGAGTTTCTTCAGCACTTGGTTCTATCTTTGAAGTGTATAAAAAATGTAATAAGTATATAGATGAAACAACTCCTTGGATTTTAGCAAAAGAAGAAAAGTATGATAGACTTGCTACTGTACTTTATAATTTATTAGAGGCTATTAGGTGTACTACGATTTTGTTATCTCCTTTTTTACCTGATACAGCAGATGCTATTTTCCATCAACTCAATACAAATAATCGCTTTTTAGATTCTATTGAGGGCTTTAATGGGCTTGATATTGATTTAAAATTAAATAAGCCAGAACCTTTATTTGTTCGTATTGATAAAGAAGAAAAACTAAAAGAACTTACAAAATTGTAAAAGTATGTAAAATGTCGAAAAAAAGGTATAAAAAATGTTTTTCACTCTTATAAAAATATGTTATATTGATATTGTCGTAGGTAAAATTAGAAAGAGGAAGAACATGTTTGGAGAAAAAGATCTTAGTAACCAATATGTAGTACTTTTACTTTCCACTTTGCTGTTATTAGTTCTAGGAAGTCTAATTATTGAATTCGATATATTGGATTTTGGATACTTAGTTTTAGCATTTGTTACAGCAATACGATATGTAAAAATAAAATTAGAGAAGGAATAGAAAAATTATATCAGTATATGGTATAATTTTTTTGGTGATATTATGATGATTGATACACATGCACATTTAGAAAATTATGAAAATTTAGAGGAAATTATTTCTCATATGAAAAATAATGTTATTATTATTTCTGGTGTAAATAGAGAAACAAATGCGTTTGTTTTACAAACTTGTTCTAAATATGAAAATGTTTTTGGAACACTTGGTATTCATCCAGAAGAGGCTGATACGGTAAAAGAAAGTGATTTTTTGTATATAGAGGAAAATTTGTCACATCCTAAGATTGTAGGGATTGGCGAAATTGGTTTGGATTATTACTATAGTGTAGAAAATAAAGATAAACAAAAGGAAATATTTATAAAACAATTAGAACTTGCTAAAAAATATCAAAAAACAGTGGTCATACATAGTAGAGATGCATTAGAGGATACATATAATATAATAGATAGTTTATTTACTCCTTCTTTAAAACTTGTTTTGCATTGTTATAGTGGTAGTATAGAAATGGCAAAACGTTTTCAGAAATTTGGAATAAAATTTGGAATAGGTGGGGTAGTAACTTTTAAAAACGGAGTAAAACTAAAGGAGGTTGTAAAACATTTAGATATTCATGATCTTTTGCTAGAAACAGATAGTCCTTATCTTACACCAGAACCATATAGGGGACAAAAAAATGAACCTTATAATATCTTTTTTGTAGCAAAAGAAATTGCTAAAATAAAAGGGATATCTCTTGATGAGGTACTCCTTGTAACTACACATAATGCGATTGGTCAATTTGACTTACCTATCAAAATATGATAGTATTTAGTTGTTAACTTAATTTTGAGGTGAACAAAAATGAATTTATATTTACTCAATTTAATTGGGAAATGGATTGGGGTATTATTTGTAAGTATTCTTTCTTTCTTTGGTCATTATGAAGAAAAAGAAGTACAAGTATTTAATACCCATAAAAACATGAGTTTAGATTTAACAACAGAGATTATTTCATATCAGACAGAGGTAAAATATAATAATGAAAAACCAAATGGAGAAAAAACAGTAATAGTTGCTGGAGAAAATGGTTATTTGGTAAAAAATAATGAAAATGGTAGTTATAAAATTATTAAGAATCCAGTAAATGAGGTTGTAGAAGTTGGAACTTATGTTAAGCCTGTTCCTGCTGTTACTACATCTTCAGGAGCTGGAACTGTAAATTCTTATATAGGAAAAATGACAATGTATTATAATTGTCCAAATAGAAATTATTGTCGTACAAGTGGTGGACATGATTTGAAAGCTAGTGTTTTTTATAATGATCCTACTTATGGAACTGTTCGTGTTTTATCGGCTGCAACTAGTAAATTTCCACTTGGAACTATTATTGAAGTAACCAATACACCAAGAGGGACTTTTTATGGAATTGTTTTAGATACTGGTGGAAGTATGATAGCTGCTATGCAAAGAGGCGAAGTACATATTGATCTAGCTGTAGATGCTGCAGTAGAAAAAGCTTATACTTACTATAATGTTGGATATAATGTAAAAAGATATGGCTATTAAGTCATATTTTTTTGTGAACTGCAAGACAATTTTTATAAAATATAGTATAATATTAAATATGCGAGGCGAGAAGATGAAGGAATTTTTAAATAAATTAATAGTTTCTATTCAAAAATGTGATTCTGTTATTATTATGTCTCATAGATATATGGATTTGGATGGATTTGGAGCAGCGTTGGGTCTTTATCAAATTGTAAAAAAGTATAATGAATCTGTTTCTATAATTATCAATAAGGAAGAACAAGATAGTGCTATTTCAAAAGCTATGGAAAAAATTGATACACCTATTTCTTTTCTTACAGCTTTAGATGCGGAAAAGAGAGTAACAGCAAATACATTATTGATTATTTTGGATGTTCATAAAAAAGAAATGTTAGAGTGTCCTTTTCTAGTAGATCAAACAGAACATTTAGTGGTTATTGATCATCACATAAAAGGAGAACATATACTAGATAATGTTTCTTATAGTTATATAAAAGATAATGTTTCTAGTACAGTAGAAATTATTGTAGATCTTTTAAAATTAGAAGAAGAAAGAATTGGTTCTATTATTTCTACTATTATGCTTGCTGGTATGTATATTGATACAAATAATTTTAATATTAAAACAACTGCGAATACTTATTTAGCTGGTGCTTATTTAATGCAAAATGGTGCTAATAATGTAGTAAAGCAAGAACTTTTTCAGGAGGATAAGAAAAATATTATACGTAGGCAAAAGCTTCTTAAAAATAGTCATATGGTAAATAAAAATATGATTGTTTGTGTATTGGATAAAAATATTTACACTGGAACTGATCTTGCTAAAATTGCCGAAGAACTTTTGCAGTTTGAGGAGGTAGAAGCTTCCTTTGCTATTGGTTATGTAGAAGAAAATACAGTAGGTGTGAGTGCTAGATCTCTTGGAAAAATTAATGTAGAAAAAATAATGAAGTGTTTGGGTGGTGGTGGTCATAAGACAGATGCTGCTGCTAGAATGCCAAATCATAGTTTAAATAAATGTAAAGATATATTGCTTGAAATTTTGAGATAAGGGTGATTTTATGAAAATAATACTTTTAAATGATGTAAAAAAACAGGGAAAAAAGGGTGATATTATCGAAGTTGCTAATGGATATGGAACTTTTCTTGTTCAGAAAAAAGATGCAGTAGTAGCAACTTCTGGCAGTGTAAATAGACTTTCTAAAGAAAATGCAGAAAAAGCTTTAGAAGAGACACTTTATATAAAAGAAATGCAAAAACTTCAAAAGAAAATAGAAGAAGTTTGTATAGAAATCCCAGTAAAAACAGGTACCTCTGATCGTGTTTTTGGTAGTGTAAGTTCTAAACAGATTGTGAATGCGTGTAAGAAAATAGGGATTGATATTGATAAAAAAAATATTGTATTTGATCATGATATTGCTTCTTTGGGATACCATGATGTGAAAATTAATCTTCACAAAAAAGTTTGTGCAAACTTAAAAGTGAGATTAATAAAAGAAGGATGATGCTCTGTGAAAGAAAGGAATATTCCTAATAATATAAGTGCAGAACAATCTGTGCTTGGAGCTATGTTTTTATCTAAAGCTGCTTTACAAAAGGCTTTAGAGGCTCTTACAAAAGATTTATTTTATTTAGAAAGTCATAGTAAAATATTTGCTACTATAGAAGAACTATCTGAAAAAAATATTCCCATTGATATTACAACTGTAACAGAAAAATTAGAAAAAAATAAGCAGTTACAGCAAGTAGGAAATGTAGAATATTTAACAGAAATTATTTCATCGGTTCCTAGTGCTACCAATATAGATGAATATATAAAAATTGTAGAAGAAAAAGCTATTTTAAGAAGATTAATAGATGAAGCAAATGTTATTGCATCAGAAGCTTATGAAAATAGTGAAGATTTAAGTGATGTTTTAGATTCTGCTGAAAAAAGAATATTAAATGTAGTTAAAACGAGAAAAGGTACAGAATTTAAATCCATTGGAGAAGTTTTAATAAAAACGCAAAATGATTTAGAAACTTTATCTAAAAATAGGGGAGAAATTACAGGTTTATCTACAGGTTTTTATGATTTAGATAGAGTTACTAGTGGTCTTCATCCTAATGAACTTATTATTGTTGCAGCTCGTCCTGCGATGGGAAAAACAGCATTTGCTTTAAATCTAGCTACGAATATAGCTTCTCTTAATCATAAAACGGTTGCTATATTTAATATGGAAATGGGGGCAGAACAACTTGCCAATCGTATGATTGCTTCTGCTGGACAAATTTCTCTTACTAAAATGACATCTGCTCGTTTTGATCATGATGATTGGAAGAAAGTAAATGAAGCTTGTAGTAAACTTGCTGATATGAAAATATATATTGATGATACTCCTGGTATGAATATTAGTGAAATAAAAGCAAAATGTAGAAGACTTGCTTCTAATACAAAAGATTTAGGTGCTATTGTGATAGATTATTTACAACTTATCAGTGGAGGAACTAAATATGGTGGAAATAGGCAACAAGAAGTTAGTGATATTTCAAGAAATCTAAAAACACTTGCAATGGAATTAGAAGTACCTGTTATTGCACTTGCCCAACTTTCTCGTAGTGTTGAGGGAAGGGATAATAAAAGACCTATTCTTAGTGATTTAAGAGAATCTGGTTCTATTGAACAAGATGCAGATATAGTTGCATTCTTGTACCGAGAGGATTACTATAATAAAGAGGTTGCTATTGATGAGTTTACTAGTAAAAGTGAATTTATTATTGGAAAACATCGTAGTGGTCCTACAACAACTATTGATCTTATTTTTAAGCGAAATACAAGTACATTTGTAAATATGGTAAAAAATGAAGGAGGAGAGTAGATGAAAAAAATAACAGTTATTACAGCCATTTTATTTCTTTTTATTAGTCTTTTCTTTCTAGGATTTACGGAAAATAAAGGAGTAAGTCCTAATACTTATTACAAAGTATATTTAGATGAACAAGAAATAGGTGTTATTTCTTCTAAAGAAGAGTTAGAGGATTATATTGATAAAAAAGGAGAAAGTATTAAGAAGAAACTACATGTTAAAAAGGTTTACTCTCCTAAGGGATTAGAAATAAAGAAGCTTACTACTTATAATAATAAAGTAGACTCTGTTAAAACTGTTTATGAAAAGATTGCCAAGAAAAAAGATTTTACAGTAAAAGGATATCAGTTTACTATAAAAAAAGATAAAAAAGGACAAAAAATATATGTTCTTGATAAAAAGGTATTTGAGAAAGCTGTTGAAAATGCAATATCTTCTTTTATTGGTTCAGAGGCGTATGAAAGTTATAAAAATGGGACACAGTCACAAATTACTTCTACAGGGAGTATGATTGAAAAGGTATATTTAAGTAATGATATTACAGTAAAAGAAACTAATATACCTGTTACAGAAGAAATTTATGAAGATGAGATGAAACTTAGTCAATTTTTCCTTTTTGGAGATGAAATGAAGAAGGCATATTATACTGTGCAGGCTGATGATACAGTAGAAACCGTTGCTTTTAATGCTCAAGTAAGTACAGAGGAACTTTTAGTGTCTAATCCAAAACTTAAATCTACTAAGAATCTTCTTTATGCGGGGCAACAACTTGTTATTTATTATTTAGATCCCCAAATTCATGTAATTGTGGAATCTCATGTAGTAACAGATATAGAAAGTAATTATCGTACAGAAGAAACGTATGATCCAAATAGGATTATTGGTGATGATGAAATTACGCAACAAGGAGAAAATGGTCTTGAACGTGTTACACAAAATATTAAATCAGAAAATGGTGTAATGGTATATGTCGATCTTGTTAGTAAACAGGAATTAAAACCAACTATTAATCAAGTTATTGTAAGGGGTCAAAAAAGTATACCGAGTGTAGGATCTCTTACTAATTGGGCTTGGCCTACTGCGAGTGGATACACTATTACTTCCAATTATGCATATCGTATTCATCCTATTCGTAAAACACGTCAGTTACATCCAGCTTTAGATATAGCAGGAACTGGTTATGGTTCTCCTATTTATGCTTCTAATAATGGTGTTATTTATTCTACTAGTTGTGATAGTAGTTATGGAATATGTGCGATTATTAATCATAATAATGGTTATTATACACTATATGCTCATATGTCTAGAAGACATGTAAAAGTAGGTCAAGTTGTAAGCAAGGGTCAACGTATTGGTGATATGGGTATGACAGGTTCTGCTACAGGACCTCATCTTCATTACGAATTGTGGATTGGTGGACCACCATGGAAAGGTGGAACCAATATTAATCCACATAGGGTGCATGGATAATATGAAGGTATGCGTTTTAGCAAGTGGTTCTAAGGGAAATTGTGTTTATGTAGAAACAAGTACACATCACCTTCTTATTGATATTGGGACTACTAGCCTTCATATTGAAAAAAAGCTTAGAGAAATAGGTGTGGATCCTCATAATATTGATAGTATTTTTATTACACATGCTCATGTTGATCATATTTCAGGGTTACGTGTTTTTACTAAAAAATATAAACCTACTGTTTATTTAAAGGAAAGTATTTACAAGGAACTTTCTAATACAATTATGGGACCTTATGAATGGATAGAAGAGGATCTATATTTAGATTCTCTTCATATTGATTCTATTTTTACATCTCATGATACAGAAAGTGTTGGTTATATTTTAGAAGAAAATGGAAAAAGTATTGTTTATATGACTGATACTGGTTATATTCCAGAAAAAAATTTTTCTAAATTAAAAGGAAAAAATATTTATATTATGGAGAGTAATCATGATATGGAAATGTTATTACATGGAAAATATCCTTACCATCTTCAACAAAGGATTCTTGGGGATTATGGCCATTTATCTAATAAACAATCTGCTATTTATATGAAAGAATTTGCTACAGATAATACTAAAGGGATTATTTTGGCTCATTTGTCTCATGAAAATAATACAGAAGAAAAAGCATTAGAAACATATCATAGTGTTTTTTCTAAGTATCATTTACCTATGCCAGAAATAATGATTGCGAAACAAGATGAGAAAACAGAGGTTATAGAGGTATGATCAAAATTGTTTGTGTTGGGAAGATAAAAGAAAAATTTTATAGGGATGCAATAGAAGAATATAAAAAAAGATTACAAAAATATACAAAGCTAGAAATTAACGAAATAAATGATGTAGAAGATAAAAATAAAAAAATAATTTTAGAGAAAGAAAAAGAGAAAATTGAAAAACATATCGATTTGAAAGATTATGTTATATCTTTAGACATAGAGGGAAAAGAAATGGATTCTTTGACTTTTTCAAAAAAATTAGAAGTTATTTCTTTTCGGTTTCCACACATTACTTTTGTAGTAGGTGGGTCCTATGGTTTACATAAAAGTATTAAAGATAGGGCAGATTTATCTTTATCTTTTTCTTTATTTACTTTTCCACATCAACTTTTTCGTGTTATTTTACTAGAACAAATTTATCGTGCTTATAAAATACAAAAAAATGAAACTTATCATAAATAGTGTATAATTTTCTAAAAAACGTCTCATGATTTAGTAGAGGCGATTTTTTATGAAAAAAACAATTTTTCTTCTTTTGTTTATTTGTTGTTCTTATTTTGGTGTTTCTAAAGTAATTGAAAGTAAAGATTTAATACCTGAAGATGCTATTCGTATGCGTGTGATTCCTAATAGTAATGATACAAAAGATCAGGATATTAAATATAAAGTAAAAGAGAAACTTGAAAAGGATGTATTTCTTTCTTTAAGAGATGTTAAAGGGGTAGAACAGGCTAGAAAGCAAATTCAAAAAAATTTACCTTTGTTTGAACAAAATATATCTGATGTTTTAGAAAAAGAAAATTATACACTTGGATATCAAATACATTTTGGTATGAATTATTTTCCAGAAAAGACATACAAAGGTATTACTTATAAAGAAGGGGAATATGAATCTTTAGTAGTAACTTTGGGAGAAGGAAAGGGAGATAATTGGTGGTGTGTTTTGTTTCCTCCACTATGTTTAATTGAAGCAGAAGAGAGTGATGAAGTGGAATATAAGCTTTGGGTAGAAGAATTCATCGATAAGTATATGTAAAAATAGCACAATTTTAATAAAAATGTAGAGATTTGTGTTATAATGTTTATATAAGATAGGGAGGTTATTATGGATTTTTATTCTAAACAAAAAAATTTAAATATAATAAATATCAATGGTTATGTTATTGATCAGGAGTCAGGTCTTTTAATTAGTGTTCCTAAACATTTAAAAGTTTACAATATTCCTCAAGAGGTAAAGATGCTTCCTGAAACAATGTTTATAGAATTTAGAGATGCAGAAGAGGTATATTTTGCAGATAACAGCATTCTTAAATTACCATATCGTTTTTTTTCTGTTGGTGGGTCTAGAATTCGTAAGGTTCATCTCCCTAAGGGTATAAAGAGTTTAGAAAGTTATTCTATTGATGGTATTCATATTGCTTATAATTTTCCATCTACATTAGAATATTTGGGAGCATCTATGTATCCTACTATTTCTCATCTTGTTATTCCTAGTAATATAAAAGCTTTGGGTTCACGATTTGCTTATTGTGATAAAAATTTGATTTCTATAGAGGTACCTGGTTCTATCAAAACATTACCTGTTTATTTTGTAGGAAATTGTAAGAATTTAAAAAAGTTAATATTACATGAAGGAGTAGAAGAAGCTTTAAACGGGGCTTTTTTAGGACTATCTAGCATAGAATATGTTTCTTTACCTGAGAGTTTTTGTTCCCCATTTCAAATTTCAAATACTTTTTATACTGGAAATAGTGTATACTCATCTAGAAATTTAAATGGAAAAGTGTTAACAATTCGAAAAAAATATAATGGTGTTTTTCATACTTTTAAAATGGATAGAGAGATGTTTAAAAAAATATCTTTTAAGGATAATGTGGCTATTATTGAAACTACTTTTTGGCAGGGTAAAAAAATACATATTTCATTATGTGTAAAGGAAAATATGGAAACAATTTATGAACTAGATTTTCAAACAAAACAGGTACAAAAACAATTTATTCCTATTTCAGAATCTCTTTCTAAGGAAAAAGCGATTCGTCCCTTTGTTTCCTCTACAAAAATACCTATAGAAGAGAATAAAAAAAGATTTTTCCCTATTGATTTTTCTCAAAAAATGACTGTACAAGAAGAAATGCCAAAAGAGGAATTATTAAAAGATGATTCTATTTTAACTTCTCTTGAGAAAAATGTTTCTTTAGAGAATGAATCTTTAGCTACTTCCTCTACTATAGAAGAGCCCTTTATGATTGATGCTTCTAAGGTGGTTGTTCCTGATATACCAGTTCCTACTATATTATCTTCTAGTGTGGAAAATAATCCTGTTCCAATTCCAGATACATTATTTGCATTAAGGGATATGAGACAACAATATACAGAAAGTCAAGAAAAGAGTAAAATAAAATAGAATTTATTTAGTATATATATGATAAGTAAATTTCTAAAATTTTTCTTTTCTTTTCTTCTTTTATTGGTTCTTAGTTTTGGCGTTTATTTTTGCTTTCAGCATGTATATAAAAAAAATACCAATAAAGGTACAAGTCATATAAAAGATGCTTATGATAAAGCTGAAAATGTTATTTTGAAACAGTATGTGAATAGTTGCTATGAGTTGCGTGATGCAGCAAAGCTCTTTTATACAGAGTCTTATCTTAATGGTGAAGTTTCTTCTGGTAGTGTAATAAATCTTCAAGTATATGGAAAAAAGCCTACTTCTGGAACTTGGTATATAGATAGTAAAGGAAATGTAATATTAAAAGATGTTATTTATGATTCTTATATCTGTAATACAGTTATGGATGATACAAATAATATAATGGATTGTAAAAAGCAAGATAAATAAATACATGTAACATAAAATAATTTCCTATAAATATATTTTTATAGGAGGTTTTTTTATGCATATTTTTATTGTTTTAACAATTGCTGTATCACTTAGTATGGATGCCTTTTCTCTTGCTCTTGCTTATGGTACTTTAAATCTTTCAAAGAAAGATATGAAATTATTGTCTATTATCGTAGGAATTTATCACTTTTTTATGCCTCTTTTAGGTCTTTTTGTTGGAAAGATAATTTTACAATTTATTAAAAATCCTGATTTTATTGTTTTTTTAGTGTTGAGTGTGATTGGGGTACAGATGATTTTTGAATCTTTTAAAAAAGCAGAAACATTCAATTATATGAATATAACAGAGCTTCTTTTATTTGGACTTGCTGTTAGTATTGATAGTTTTTCAGTTGGAATTGGTTTAACAAGTATTTCTGATCATTTTGTACTTTGTTCTTGCCTTTTTTCCTTCTTTAGTTTTTTCTTTACTTATTTAGGTCTTCGTTTGGGAAAAAGAATAAATCTTATTTTTGGTAAGATTTCTACAATAATTGGAGGAATAGTTCTTATTCTTTTGGGAATACTATATGTAACACACTAGAATATGATTTATGTTCACTATTTGTGTATGTTAAAATTGGAACAAAATAGAACTATAAGAAAGGAAATGATATCATGTTGCCAAGAAAATTTTATTTGGATAGTATCTTTGATGGAATTATGGATGAAAGTGCTGTGGAAAGTATGAAGTGTGATATATATGAAAAAGATGGCTTTTATCATATAGAGGCTGATATTCCTGGTATTTCTAAGAATGAAGTTATAGTAGAATGTAATGATGAATATCTTACTATTACTGCTGAAAAACAAGAAAAATATGAAGAAACAGAAGGTAAAAATTATATTAAACAAGAAAGATTTTATGGAAAGGTTGCCAGAAAATTTTATGTAGGGAATGTGAAGGAAAATGAAATTAAAGCTACATTTAAAGATGGTACTTTAAAAATAGTTATTCCAAAGGAAGAGAAAGAAAAAAGTAAAAAAATAATTGATATCCATTAGCTCTAGTCAATACTGGAGCTTTTTGATATAATGAAAATAGATAGGAAAGTGATAATATGTTAGTAAATGCAAAATATATATTAGAAAAAGCGAAGCAAGAGAATTATGCAATTGCTCATTTTAATATCAATAATCTGGAATGGACAAAATTTATTTTAGAAGAATGTGAGGCATGTAAACAACCTGTTATTTTAGGGGTAAGTGAAGGTGCTATTCGATACATGGGTGGATATCATGTTGTTAGTGATATGGTAAAGGCACTTGATAAGGATTTAAATATAACGATTCCTGTTGTTTTACATTTAGATCATGGTAGTAGTTTTGATTCTTGTAAAAAGGCTGCATTAGCAGGATTTACTTCTGTTATGATAGATGCTTCTTCTTACTCTTTAGAAGAAAATATAGCAATTACTAAAAGGGTTGTTGAAATGGCTAAAATATATAATGTAACTGTAGAAGCTGAAGTAGGAAGTGTAGGTGGACAAGAAGATGGGGTAGCGAATGAACTTGCTTATGCAAAAGTAGAAGATTGTATTACTTTTGTACAAAAAACAGGTATTGACTTTTTAGCTCCAGCACTTGGTAGTGTGCATGGTTTATATAAGGGAGAACCTAAACTTGATTTTACTAGAATGCAAGAAATAAAAGAAAAAACGAATCTTCCTCTTGTTTTACATGGTGGAACGGGTATACCAGATAATATGATTATGAAATCTATTTCTTGTGGTATATGTAAGGTAAATATTAATACAGAACTTCAAATTGCCTTTAGTCATGCTGTGAGAGAAGGACTTAAAAAAGATGATAGTGTATATGATCCTAGAAAAATAATGAAAATGGGAGAAGAATCTATTAAAAATAAAATAAAGGAAAAACTTATTCTTTTATCTAATAGAAAAGAGCATAATTAAAAAAAAGGCATATAGTTATAATAGGTATGGAGGTTTTAAATGAAACAGTTAGTTATCAAGGGAAAAAATAAACTAGAGGGAACCATAAAAGTAAGTGGGGCTAAAAATAGTGCAGTTGCTCTTATTCCTGCTTCTCTTCTTTCTGATGAAGAGGTAGTAATTGAGAATATTCCTAATATTTCAGATATAGATGCTTTAAGTGAAATTTTAAAATATTTGGGTGCAAGTATCGTAAGGGAAAATGATTCTATAAAAATAGATGCAAGAAAAATTGTAAATAAAAAAATCCCAAGGGAGATTTCTAGTAAGCTTAGAGCTTCTTACTATTTTATGGCTGCATTACTTGGTAAGTATAAAAAAGTAGATATGTATTTTCCTGGTGGATGCTCTATAGGTGCTAGACCTATTGATCAAACGTTAAAAGCTTTTCGAGCATTGGGAGCAACTGTTATAGAGAAGGAAAATCTTTTTTCTATATCTGCTGATAAACTAATTGGAGCTAATATTTATTTGGATATGCCAAGTTGTGGTGCTACTGTAAATGCAATTCTTGCTGCTGTGAAAGCAGAAGGAACCACTATTATTCATAATGCTGCTAAGGAACCAGAAATTGTAAATGTAGCTACCTTTTTAAATACAATGGGTGCCCATATTGAAGGGGCTGGGACTTCTATAATTACTATTACAGGAGTAAATTATTTAAAAGGTTGCTTTCATGAGGTTATTCCAGATAGAATTGAAGCTGGAACTTATGTAATTGCTGGAGCTCTTTTAGGAAATCCTCTTAGGATTGAAGGAATTATTTCAAAACATATTGATGCTCTTCTTACAAAATTAAGAGAAATGGGGGCTACTATGAATGTCGGAGAGGACTTTGTAGAAATTTGTGCTTCTCCTTTACAATCTACTACTATTAAAACGCTCGGTTATCCTGGTTTTCCTACAGATTTACAACAACCTTTTACTGTTTTACTTACACAAAGTGAGGGAACATCTAGTGTAGAGGAGACTATTTATGAAAATCGTTTTCAGAATGTTCCTTATTTACAGAAGATGGGGGCAGATATTACAATAGTACACAAGCAATGGATAGAGATAAAGGGTAAAACACCTTTAATAGGTAGTACTGTTGTTGCAACAGATTTAAGGGCTGGGGCTTGTATGGTACTTGCTGCTTTGATAGCA
Source organism: uncultured Erysipelotrichaceae bacterium (assembly GCA_951801995.1). Lineage (GTDB taxonomy): Bacteria > Bacillota_I > Bacilli_A > RF39 > UBA660 > RUG12867. The sequence goes on along the minus strand of CATOOY010000011.1, from coordinate 8,529 downwards.
GAAGGAACTACTAATATTACTAATATAGAACATGTTCTTAGGGGATATGAAAATATTGTATCAAAACTTACAAATATTGGTGCTAAAATAGAACTAGAAGAAATATAGTAGAATAGGTTATACCTATTTTTTTTGAGGTGAAAAAATGAAAAAGATATTTGTATTAGGTATTACAATTTTACTTGTTTTTCTTATTTATTTAAGTACGATTGATAAAAAGGTCTATTTTTTAACACTTACAAGTGATAAGAATAATTTATACAATGATAAAATTATGGAATATTTGAAAGAAAAAGATCTTTTAGAAAAATATGTAACTGGTTTTAATAAAGAAGATATGCGTATAACAGATTTTATTAAGATGATAGAGGATAATAAAACTATTACTTTTAATAAAAAAAATCAAAGTATAAAAAATGCTCTTATTAAAGCAGATATTGTTGTATTAGAAACTGGAAAAGTAGATTTATTTTCTAAACTTGCCTATGAATCAGAAGAAGATACACTTTATGAATATGTTGATTCTTTAATGAAAGATTTGGATACATATTTATCTTTTATTCGTATGTACTGTAAGGAAGATGTTTATTTACTTGCTATATATAATCCTAAAAATAAATTTAATCAAAATATAATCGATTATATGAATGAACAAATGAAAAGGCTTTCCTCAAAGTATAAAATGAATTTTATTGACTATGATATTACTGATGACATGATTGAAGATACTATTGAATTAAATGAGAGGGGACATATAGAGATATATAAAAATTTATCTAAAAGTTTAAAGGAAACTTTATTTGGCACTTAATTTGTGTTATAATTTTTATGGAGGTGGATTATGAATAAAAAAGTATATCCTAAAGTCTTTGGATGGTTATTTATAGGCTTACTTATTACCTTTTTAACAGGATTTTATGTTTGTACAAGTGAAACAATGGTTTATAATGTAGCTAGAATGTATTTTGTATTTGCTATAGTGGAAATTATTTTGGCTTTATTTTTAGGGTCACGTATTCATAAAATGAAATATCAAACTGCTATTATTACATATTTAATTTATTGTTTTATTTCAGGACTTACATTTTCTAGTATTTTCTTATTATTCCAAATGTCTTCTATTTTACTTGTATTTGGTATTACTAGTTTACTATTTGGTTTATTTGCTTTATTTGGATATTTTACAAAAGTGGATTTGAGTAAGCTTGGTACTTTGCTACTTATTGGATTATTTGGTCTTATTATTATGGTTCTTATTAATCTATTTTTAGGAAATAGTACTTTTGATATAGTTATTTCTTGCATTGGTTTAGTTATATTTTTTGGTTATACAGCTTATGATATGCAGAAGATTAGATCTTTGTCAGAATTTATTGATGAGGATAAAGTAGCTATATATGGTGCTTTTCAACTTTATTTAGACTTCATTAATATATTTATTGACTTACTTCGTATATTAGGAAATAGTAGAGATTAAAAAGTTCTTGCGTTTTTATATGAAAGTTGTTATAATAAAATGGCTAGAAATTACTATGACTTTTTATAGGTCATGGCGGAAGGAGATTTGAGTACAATGAAAAAAGGAATACATCCTGAATTTGTAACAACAAAGGTTACTTGTTCTTGTGGAAATGAATTTGAAGTTCGTTCTAATACGAAAGAATTACATTTGGAAGTTTGTGATAAATGTCATCCTTTTTATACTGGAAAACAAACACAAGTATCTCGAAAAGGAAATGTGGACAAATTCAATAAAAAATATGGACTTGATACAAAAAAAGCAGCATAATGCTTTTTTTTCCTATTTTTTTATTTTCTAGAGAAAAAGTGAATTTTTCATTGACTTTTTCATAGAATTCTAGTAGAATTTTAACTGGTACATTAATTCCCGTTTTAGAAAGTATTGGGAACACTTTCTAAAGTAAGATAAGGAAGGATAAAAATATGAAAAATACTTATATGCAAAAAAAAGAAGAAGTTGTTCGTGATTTTTATGTGTTAGATGCTACTGATGTGAACTTAGGTAGACTTGCTACTAAAGCAGCACATATATTAAGAGGAAAAAATAAAACAACTTTTACACCTCATATTGATTGTGGTGATAATGTTATTATTGTCAATGCTGAAAAAGTGAATTTAACTGGTAATAAGTTAAATGATAAAATTTATTATAATCATAGTGGTTATACTGGTGGACTTAGGGAAAGAACTGCTAAGGAAATGAAAGAAAAATATCCTGTAGAAATGGTTGAAAGAGCTATTAAAGGAATGCTTCCTAAAGGAAGACTTGGTCGTCAAATGTATAGAAAGTTATTTGTATATGCTGGAGAAAGTCATCCACATGCTGCACAAAAACCAATAAAGTTGGAAATTAAATAGGAGGGTTTTATATGAAAAAAGATAGAGTTTTTGTAGGAACAGGTAGAAGAAAGACTTCTGTTGCACAAGTTAGAATGGTTCCTGGAAAAGGGAATATTACAATCAATGGTGTAGATGTAAAAGAATTTTTTCCATATGAAACAAATATTATGGATTTAAAACAACCTTTGGTTGCTACAAATAATGAAAATACATTTGATATTACTGTAAAAGTAAATGGTGGAGGATTTACTGGTGCTGCTGGTGCTATTCGTTTAGGAATTGCAAGAGCCCTTTTGCAGTATGATGAAGGAAATGAAGGAAAAGAAGATAGTTATCGTACTATTTTAAAAAGAGCAGGTTTTATTACTCGCGATGCGAGAATTAAAGAACGTAAAAAACCAGGTTTGAAAGCTGCTCGTAGAGCTCCACAATTTTCAAAACGTTAATATTTATTTGTTTCAAAAGTTTGCAAATGCAAACTTTTTTATATTTAAAATAAGAATTCAGTATTAAAAATTTGGAGATTTTGTTAATATTATTTTCTTTTTTTTGGCTATCTTATCCTTTTTATTATTTGAGCATTTCAGTATAAAATTATTAAATGTAATTTCTTTATATGGATTTATTTCCTTTTCTATGATAAAATGTTGTATGTGAAGTAAATGTAGGAATGGTGATAGTATGGCTAAAATTATCTCACTTGTTAATCAAAAGGGTGGAGTGGGAAAAACAACTTCTAGTATTAATTTGGCAGCTTCTTTGGGCTATCTTAAGAAGAAAGTACTACTTGTTGATTTAGATCCACAAGGGAATACTACAACAGGTGTAGGAATTAATAAAGCAGATATAGAAAAAAGCGTTTATGATTTAATTATGGATAGATGTCTTTTGAGTGATACTATTGTTTCTACTAAATTTAAAAATCTGTATGTAATGCCAGCTACTATTAATTTAGCAGGAGCAGATATAGAATTAATGGAAATGGGTAGAGGAGATAATAATTTTCAAAAAAATGCACAACTTAAAAAGCATTTAGAAGAAGCTCGTGATGTTTTTGATTACATTATTGTAGATTGTCCACCCTCTTTAGGTCTTTTAACAAGTAATGCACTTACAGCTTCTGATTCTGTTATTATTCCTGTACAATGTGAGTTTTTTGCACTAGAAGGAATTATGCAACTTTTAAATACAATTATGCTTGCACAAAAGACACTCAATCCAAAACTTGATATTGAAGGTGTTTTATTAACTATGCTTGATAATCGTACTAATTTAGGACTTGAGGTAGTAGAAGATATTAAAAGTTTCTTTAAAGAACGAGTTTATGATACAATTATTCCAAGACTTGTTCGTTTGTCTGAAGCACCAGGACATGGGAAACCTATTATTGCTTATGATCCACAAAGTAGAGGAACAGAGGCTTATTTAAATTTGGCAAAGGAAGTGATTGCAAGAAATGGAGAATAAAAAAAGAGCTCTTGGTAGAGGTCTTGAACAATTGTTTAATAATGAAAATTTGGATATCAATAGTATTGATACTGTAGAAAGAAGAATTTATGAAGATGTAAGGGCAGAGGAAATAATCGAAATTCCCCTTTCTGATCTTAGAGTTAATCCTTATCAACCACGTAAAAATTTTGATGAAGAAGCTTTAAAAGATCTTGCAGATTCTATTAGAGAACATGGTGTATTTCAACCAATTATTGTTAAAAAAAGTATTAAAGGATATGATATTATTGCTGGGGAGAGAAGAGTTCGTGCTTCTAAACTGGCTGGACTAGAGACAATTCCTGCTATTATTCGTTCATTTACAGATGAACAGATGATGGAAATAGCTCTTTTGGAAAATTTACAAAGAGAAAATTTAAATGCTATTGAAGAAGCAGAAGCATATCATTTAATGATTGAAAAATTACATCTAACACAGGATGAACTTGCTAAAAAAGTGGGAAAAAGTAGAAGCCATATTACCAATTTACTTGGAATTTTAAGACTTCCTATTACAGTACAAGATTTGGTTAGTGATGGGAAAATTAGTATGAGCCATGCACGTGTTTTAAGTAAAATGGAAGATGAGGAACAAATTCTTGCGTTTGCATCTCGTATTACAGAGGATAACCTTCCTGTTAGAGAGATAGAAAAATTGGCAGATAATAAAAATGTTGAAAAAAAGATTAAGATAGATAGAAAACCAAGAACAAATGAATATAAATATGTAGAAGAACTTATGATGGATAAATTGGATACGAAAGTAAAAATAAAAGATAAAAAAATAGAAATTTCTTTTGTGAATGTAGCAGATTTAAATCGTATTTTAGAGATTTTAGATATAAAGGAATGATTATATGTTGGATAAAATCTTAGTAAAAGAAACGGTGGGCCCTATATTAGTAATAGTGTCTTCTATTGTTATTTATAATATTTTTCGTAAAATAGGAAAAGCAATTATTATGAAAGGTGCTCAGTATGGAGAAGAAAAAAAGACAAAAACATTAATTGTTCTTTTTAATAATATTTTAAAATATATTTTAATTATTGTTTCTCTTTTAATTATTTTAGAAATATTTCAGATTGATACAAAAACAATTGTTGCATCTATAGGTGCTATTGGAGTTGTAGCAGGTCTTGCATTACAAGATGTACTTAAAGATTTTTTTGCTGGGATTTTCATTTTAATAGAAAATCAATATAAAATAGGTGATTATGTAACTATTGGTGGATTTAAAGGAGAAGTAGTTGCTCTTGGAATGAAAACTACTAAAATTAAAGCATATACTGGTGAAGTAAAAATGATTTCTAATCGTTTCATAACAGAAGTTATCAATCATAGTTTAGAAGATAATTTAGCAATTGTAGATGTATCGATTGATTATAAAGCTGATTTACTTTTTGCAGAAAGAGTTCTTAAAAATTTGTGTAAGGAGTTAAATACAGAACTGAAACCTGTTAAGGGGAAAATAGAAGTACTTGGTGTAGAAGAACTTGGGGAAGATGCTGTTATTTTTCGTATTGTTGCCCCTTGTACACCTATGATGCAATATGATGTACAAAGAGTAATTCGTAAAAAAGTAAAAATGGCTTTAGAATTTAATAAAATAAATATTCCATATCATCAAGTGGTGATACATAATGGATAAAGAATATCGTTTGGGAAGTAAGGTTATTATGAAAAAACAACATCCATGTGGAACAAATGAGTGGATTATTACAAGAGTAGGGGCAGATATTAAAATAAAGTGTATTTATTGTGGTAGACAGATTATGCTTCCTAGAATTGAGTTTAATAAAAAACTTAAGAAAGTTGTAACCTACTAAGGAGGTTTTATGAAAAAGAAAGAAAAGAAATTAAATTTAGGACCTGTATTTACAATTATGTTCTTAATTGTACTTGTTATACTTGCTAGTGTCCTTTGTTCTTTTTTACAAGTTCGAGCAGATAAAACATCTATTGTAAATGGAACTTTAGAAACATCTGTTACTTCTGTTCGTAATTTTCTATCTATAGATGGAATTACTTACTTTTTTAGTAATGCTGTGACAAATATAACTTTATTTGAACCCCTTTTTTTACTTATCTTAAGCTTAATTGGGATTAGTATTGGAGAAAAAAGTGGATTATTTAAGGCTGTATTTCATCCTCTTAAAAAAGTAAAAACAAGTGTTATTACAGCTTTTATTCTTTTTATTAGTATTGTTTCTACCTTTTTAGGTGATTATAGTTTTGCTATATTGTTACCTTTTGTTGGTGTCTTATATAAATATTTAGGTAAAAATCCTTTGCTTGGTATTTTAACTGTATTTATTGGTATTACAAGTGGTTATGCAAGTGGTTTTGCTCCTAATTATCATACTTTTACACTGGGAGAACTTACTAGTATGTCTGCAAAGGTAGAAGTAGATAGTACCTATCGTTTTTCTTTATTTTCGCAATTTTATATTATGATAGGTAGTACAGCTTTTATTGTTTTACTTGGAACATTTTTTATTCATAAATTTTTATTTCCTAAACTTCCAAACGTAAAAGCTGATATAGAAGAAAATTTAAAAATAAGTAAAAAAGCTTTGATTTTTAGCAATATTACATTTATTTTGATGATACTTTTTATTCTTTACTTAATTGTTCCTGGTTTTTTTGGAAGTGGAATTTTACTGAATAAGAATGAAGATACTTATATCATGAAACTTCTTGGTGAAAATGCACCATTCCGTTCTGCTGTGGTTTATATTATATCTATTGTACTTATGGTTTGTAGTTATGTATATGGTAAAATTTCTGGAAATATAAAAAGTAGTACAGATTATAGTGTGGGTCTTTCTAAAAGTTTTGATAATTTAGGATATGTATTTGTTTTAATTTTTTTTGCATCGCAATTAATTGGCATTTTAAATTGGACAAATTTAGGAGAAGTATTTGCTTCTTTTCTAATAAGTTTACTTAGTTATGCACAATTTTCAGGAATTCCACTTATTTTAGCCACCTTTTTTCTTATTTTTATTATTGGTCTTATTGTACCTGGTACTTTGGAAAAGTGGACTTTATCTTCTCCGATTGTTGTTCCTTTATTTATGAGAGCTAATCTTACACCAGAATTTACACAATATATTTTTATGGTAGCAGATGGACTTAGTAAAGCTATTACTCCTATTTTTTCTTATTTCATCATTTTGATTGCTTTTTTAGAAAAATATAATACAGATGAAAAAATGAAAACTACTATTTTTGGAACGATTAAAATGATTTTACCTACTATACTTATGTTAGTAGGCGTTTGGATTTTGATTATTATTGGTTGGTATATTATTGGTCTTCCTTTAGGTTTAAAAGGTAGTGTCATTTTATAGGAAGATAATTATTAAAAGATAAGAAGTGAATTTTCTATTTTATAATAAAAAATATATTTCAAATGGCTTTTTGAAACTGTGTAAACAGTTTTTTCTTTACATATTTTAAGATACTTATATATATATAACTAGAATACTTTAAAAAATCATGCTTATTTATCAATCTAATAAGGTAATATATTTGATAAATATACATTTTATATAATAGATAGGATTTTATGTAAAAACGTGATATAATGATTTTAGAAAGAAGTGATATTATGGCACTTACAGCAGGTATAGTAGGTCTTCCAAATGTGGGAAAATCTACTTTGTTTAATGCAATTACAAAGAAAAATATTTTAGCAGCAAATTATCCTTTTGCGACTATTGATCCTAATGTGGGAACTGTTACGGTTCCAGATGAGCGACTTGCTTTTTTAGAAAATCTTTATGTTCCAGAAAGACTTGTTCCTACTACTTTTGAGTTTACTGATATTGCTGGACTTGTGAAAGGCGCTAGTAGTGGTGAAGGTCTTGGAAATAAATTTTTGTCACATATAAGAGAAGTAGATGCTATCTGCGAAGTAGTAAGATGTTTTGATGATCCTAATATTATTCATGTAGAAGATAATATAGATCCCATTTCTGATATAGAGGTAATAAATGTAGAACTTATTTTATCTGATTTAGAAATTGTTGAAAATCGTCTTTCTAAAATTGGTAAGAAAGCGGCTATGAGTAAAGATAAGGAAATAAAAATAGAGTATAATCTTCTTATAAAACTACAAGAGGCACTTACAAAGGAAATTCCTATTCGAAAGTTGGAATTAAATGAGGAGGAACAGAAACTTGTAAAACCTTTTCACTTAATTACAGCTAAACCTATTATTTATATGGCAAATGTAGGTGAAGAAGATCTTTTAGGTAGTGGAAATACTTATACGAAAAAAGTAGAAGAGTATGCAAAAGATGAAGGTGCAAAGGTAATTATTGTTTGTGCCAAGATGGAATCAGAATTATCAGAATTAAATGATGATGAGAAAAAGTCTTTTTTACAGGATTTAGGTATACATGAAAGTGGTCTTGATAAGTTAATAAAAGCTACTTATGATTTATTGGGCCTTGCTACTTTTTTAACAGCTGGATCTGATGAGGTAAGAGCTTGGACATTTCAAAAAGGCATGAAAGCTCCAGCTTGTGCAGGTATTATTCACAGTGATTTTGAGCGTGGATTTATTAAGGCAGAAGTAATGAGTTATACCGATTTAGAAAAATATGGGGATGAAAAATCTGTAAAAGAAAATGGAAAACTTCGATTGGAAGGAAAAGAATATATTATGCAAG
>CATOOY010000010.1 GCA_951801995.1 uncultured Erysipelotrichaceae bacterium | reverse complement strand
TATAATTTTGTGATAAAATGTTCATATGGGAAGACCTCCTTAAATGTTTTCTAACAATTACATTTTATCAAAGGTCTTCCTTTTTGTATGCATTCCCCCAAACCATTATACACAATCTTTTTATATTAGAATTGACAAACATAGCAAAATAGAATACAATAAAATGGTAATGGAGAATCATTTCTATTTGCAAAAAAATAAAGTCTTTTCAAAAGAAATGAATCATAGAATAATATAGGATTCTCTTTTATAAAGAAAGAAGGTTAAGTATGAATTTAAAAGGAACAAAAACAGAAAAAAATTTAATGGAAGCTTTCGCAGGAGAAAGCCAAGCAAGAAATAAATATACATATTATGCTTCAAAAGCAAAAAAAGAAGGATTTGAGCAAATTGCTGCTATTTTTGAAGAAACAGCAGGAAACGAAAAAGAACATGCTAAAATGTGGTTTAAATTATTACAAGGTGGAGATATTAAATCAACAAGTGATAATCTATTAGATGCAGCAAATGGAGAAAACTTCGAATGGACAGATATGTATGCAGCCTTTGCAAAAGATGCCAAAGAAGAAGGATTTGATCATATCGCTTTCCTTTTTGAAGAAGTTGGAAAAATTGAAAAAAGACATGAAGAAAGATATAGAGCTCTTTTAGAAAATGTAAAAGAAGAAACTGTATTTAAAAAAGAAACACCTGTTATGTGGATTTGTAGAAACTGTGGACATGTACATTATGGAGAAGAAGCACCAACTGTTTGCCCTGTATGTGCACATCCAAAAGCATACTTTGAAATGCTAAGTGAAAATTATTAAAAAGAGGAATAATTCCTCTTTTTCTTTCAAAAGGAGATGAAAATATGTTTGATTATGAAATCAGTAAAAATGCAACCTTACTTCCCATCGAAGAAATTGCAAAAAAAATGAATATTCCTAAAGAAAATCTAGAACTATATGGAAATAGCAAAGCTAAAATCGTCAATATTAAAAATACAAACAAAAAAGGGAAATTAATATTAGTAACCTCCACAAGTCCAACACCTTATGGAGAAGGGAAAACAACATTATCAATAGGAATAGCAGACGCACTATGCAAAATAGGAAAACAAGCAATAGTAGTACTTAGAGAACCATCCCTAGGACCTGTCTTTGGGATAAAAGGTGGAGCAACAGGAGGAGGAAAAAGCCAAGTAATTCCCATGGAAGATATTAACTTACATTTCACAGGCGATATCCATGCCATCACAAGTGCCAATAACCTGCTAGCAGCAGCCATTGATAATCATCTCTTTCAAGGAAATACATTAAACTTTGATTTCAATAAAATCGTTTTTCAAAGATGTTTAGACTTAAACGATAGAGCACTTAGAGAAGTAAACCTTCCTCTTATAAATAGAAATGATTCTTTTACCATATCAGTAGCATCAGAAATAATGGCAATACTTTGTCTTGCTGAATCACAAAAAGATCTAAAAGAAAAATTAGGAAACATTCTATTAGGATATTCCAAAGAAAACAAAGAGATATATGCAAAAGATTTAAAAATAGAAGGAGCACTTACCATCCTACTAAAAGATGCCATAAAACCAAACCTTGTACAAACATTAGAAAATAACCCAGCTATTATTCATGGAGGACCTTTTGCCAATATCGCCCATGGATGCAATTCTATAATAGCAACCAAAACAGCACTCCAATTAAGAGACTATGTTATAACAGAAGCTGGTTTTGGGAGCGACTTAGGTGCCTTTAAATTTTTAGATATAAAATGCAGAAAAGCAAATCTAAACCCAGATTTAATTGTCATCAATACTACTATACGTTCATTAAAATATAATGGAAATGATAATTTAGAAGAAGGAATTAGTAATTTAGAATATCACATAGAAAACATGAAAACCTTTAAAGAGAATATCCTAGTAGTTTTAAATAAATTCAAAGAAGATAAAGAAGAAGAAATTTTATTTTTAGAAAACTTTTGTAAACAAAAAAAGATCCCATTTGTAATCAGCGAATGTTATGAAAAGGGAAGCAGTGGAGGAATAAGCTTAGCTAACAAAATCGTAGATTTAACAAATAAAGAAAAAACACCTCTTCATTTTCCTTATAATCTAGAAGAAGATATTTTTACTAAAATAGAAAAAGTATGTAAAAATAACTACTACGCAAAAGAAGTAATATATAAAGAAAAAGCAAAAGAAAAACTAGAAAATTTAAAAGGTACAGAATATGAAAAATATCCAATCTGTATTGCCAAAACACAGTACTCTATTACAGACCAACCCAAAAAATTAGGATTCCCAAAAAACCATACCATGGAAATAACAGATATAAAAGTGCAAAAAGGAGCAGGTTTCATCACTATTTTTATGGGGAATATCATGACAATGCCAGGACTTTCCAAAAAGCCAAACTATTTATCTATGGATATAATCAACGAAGAAATAAAAGGTCTATTTTAAAGATACATTTGTATCTTTTTTTAGTAAATTTGCATAATAATAATGGTGATAGAAATGCATGTATTAATAACAGGAGCAGCCTCTGGTATAGCAAGAAAAGTAATAGAAAAATTAAAAAAAGAAAATGTATATATCTATGTAACAACACACACAGAAAAACAATGTATACTTGCTAAAAAAAGATATAAAAATGATAAAAATATAAAATGTTTTAAACTAGATATTACAAATGAAAAAGATCGAAAAAAAGCATCCACTCTTCCAATAGATGTTCTTATTTGTAATGCAGCAATAGGAATAGGAGGCTCTTTTTTAGAAATAGACATGAATTTAGTAAGAGAGAATTTTGAGACAAATGTTTTTTCAAATTTTACACTAGTACAAATGATTTTAAAAAAAATGATAAAAAAAGAAGGGAAAATAATCATGCTATCATCACTAGCAGGATTAATTCCCATTCCCTTTTTAGGAAGCTATGCAGCTACCAAAGCAAGTATCATCAAAATAACAGAAACATTAAGAAAAGAAGTCCATTTATTAAATAAAAAGATTGATTTCATTTTAATAGAACCTGGATTCTATAGAACAGGATTTAATCAAATTATGTTTGAAAATAAGTATGAAAATAAAAAATCCCTTTTTGAAGCAGAAATAAAACTGATAAAAGCAAAAGAAAATATAATATTAAATTATATAGCAAGTAAAAACCTACAAAATATAGCAGATAAAATTGTAAAAGCAACCATAACAAAAGAGCCCAAAAAAATATATAAAGCACCATTTATACAAGCTTTTTTAGCTAAAATTTATCTTCTATTTTGGGCTTGATTCTACAATAAGACCACCTAATAAATTAGGATAATTAGCAATAATACCTAGTCCTTTTACCTTTGTCATACAATGATCTGTTCCTTTTTTCTCTAAATAATAATCATAGACAATAGACATATCATTGGCATCATTCACATAAAGTAAAACCTCTTTATCACGTTTTAATTGTTCTTCAATTAAAAGTTTATTATACATTTGCGAATTAAAAATATAAATATCAACATCTAAATAGCTAAGATCTTGTTGACTTAAAACAAGACCCACCTGACAAGACTCCATATTTTCTTGTACATGATAAAGAACCTTCTGATCTTTACTAATAAGATGAGAAACTACAGTAGGATACTTTTTTAAAATTTCCTTTATTTTCAAAATATAAATTTGGTTTTTTTTCATCATTTCTTCAACTGTATCTGCAGATAAAGTACAAGTTAAAATAGGAATAATATTAAGATAAAGAACCTTGCCTATAGTATGAAAATAAGCAAGAAGACTATCTAAAGTAATTATTTCTTCTGTTTGAATCTGCGAATAAGTACTAGATTGAATATTTTTAATAAAAACCTCACTATCTGTATAAGGATAACAAACAATAATCTCATTATCTTTTGTGAAAGTAATATCAAACATAGCGCCTGTTACATTAGGATCTTTGGACACCATATTTAAAAATTGAGATGCATTATAAAAGTTTGTTTTATGTGCTATTATATTCATATAATCACCTAATGTATCTTATGCATTTAAAAAAAGAACTTGAATTCTTTTTTCAATTTTACAATATAAAAATAGATAAGAAACAAAAAAGTATCCATTTATACAAATGATTAAATAAAAAAGTAATAAAAAGAAAAGAGTTGTACCATATTAATAATGGAGTATATAAATAATTGTATATCTCTTTTATTAAGAATCATAATTAAAAATAATAATAACAATTATTTATACACTTAGCAAATATAGAAGTATAGAAAAAACAAAAGAAAATGACAAAAAACACATAAATATAGCCAATCAAAAAGAGAAAATTATTATAAAAGAAAAAGATACATTTAAAAAAATGTAGAAAACTGAAAAAAAATGTTTCTTTTTTTCGTTTTATGTGTTATACTGAGTATGGATTCTAGAGCAACAACTTCATGCTCTACAAAATTTTGATAGTAAAGAGGGGATAGAAATGGATAAAGAATTAGAAATCATGGACAATGAAGATGAAGAAATCTTAGATGGAACTTTGGGAGCAGAAGATATATTAGAAATCCCAGCAGATGATACCATCTCTAATAAAACAGTAGAAGACTTTGAATTAGAAGATTTAGAAGATTCTATTGATACAAGTTGGGGAAATGATATCAATATCAAAGCGTCTAAAGATACAAGTGCAAAAACAGTTGGACAAACTGAAAAAAATGGAAATCAAGAAGACTTTGATTCCTTATTTGATAACTTATATAACGATGTAGTAGGTGCAAATGACTTTATTTCAAATCTAATTGAAAAAGATTCTTCATTAAATCAAAATGAAAAATCATTAGAAGAAATAAAAGAAAAATTCGAACAAGAAAAAAGTGAATTTGATCGTTATGCAGTAGAACAAAGAAAGTTATTAAAAAAGAAAAAAGCACAATGTGATGAATATGTAGCAACACAACGTCAAAGAATTGAAAATGAAGAAGCAAAATTCAGTGAAACTGTTTTGGCTAAAAAAACAGAATTAGAATTATTAGAACAATCACTTACACTTATTAGAGAACAACTTCAAACAGAACAAGAACAATTTGAAGATTATAGAAAATTAGAAGAAGATAAACTAAAAAGTGAAAGAAATAAATTGGATGCTGATCAAAAACAATTTGAGACAGAAAGAGATGTTACAGAAAAAGGTCTTAAAAATCGTCAAGAAGATCTTACAAATAAAGAACAAGAATTTACAAAATATAAAGACCTAGAATCATCTAAATTAACAGCTGCAAAAGAACAATTTGAAAAATATAAAGATGTAGAAGAAAAGAAAATTGAACTTGGAAATAAAAACTTAACACAACGTTTTGAAAGATTCAGAACATTAGTATCTCAGTTCAATACAAGCTTCTCACAAATACCAAATGATAAAGAGTAATAAAATAGGATACAAAAGTATTCTTTTTTAAAGATACGTATTGTCAAACACAAGTAAATATGATATATTAGTATTGCTTGTGTTATATGGCGATGTAGCTCAGTTGGCTAGAGCAACTGGTTCATACCCAGTAGGTCGGTGGTTCGAATCCACTCGTCGCTACCATGGATAATCTGTTCGAACTATTCGAACTTTAGATAAGAGACTTGTCAAAAGTCTTTTTTTATAAAATGAAAAATGATATAATAAACGCATATAAATTATTATTTAGTTTTCAGAATGGGGGAATTAAAAATGAAAAATAAAATATGTCAAAGTTGTGCTATGCCAATAACTTCAAATGAACAATTAGGTAAAGATAAAAACGGATGTATCCAAAACGACTATTGTAAATAATTGTTATGAAGATGGAGTATTTATAGATAAAGTATCCATGGAAGAATATATAGAAAAATGTTCAGAATATAGTACACAATCAAAAATGACTAAAGAAGAAATGAAAGCATATTGTACAAAAGTATTCCCTACCTTAAAAAGATGGAAGTGTACCTGTACAAGTGAATGTGCTAGTGGTTATAATCCTAATTGTACCTGTGAAAATCCAGAATGCCATTGTATAGAAAAATAATATAATGAAAAAGGAGTGCAAAATGACATTTGATTATAAAAAAGAATATAAAGAATATTATATGCCCAAAAATGAGCCAAACATAATTAAGATACCTAAAATGAATTATATTGCTGTAAAAGGAAAAGGAGATCCAAACAAAGAAAATAGCGAATATAAAAAAACAATAGAATTACTATATAGTATCGCTTATACCATTAAAATGAGTTATAAAAGTATATATAAAATAGAAGGATATTTTAAATATGTTGTTCCACCCTTAGAAGGATTATGGTGGCAAGAAAATAAAACAGAAATTGATTATAGTAGAAAAGAAGACTTCTGTTTCATTTCATTAATTCGTTTACCAGATTTTGTAACAAAAAAAGATTTTATATGGGCAGTAGAAGAAGCAACCAAAAAGAAAAAACGTGACTTTTCTAAAGTAGAACTTCTAACTTATGATGACAATCTATGTGTACAATGTATGCACTTAGGTAGTTATGATGAAGAACCAAAAACCATAAAAAAAATGTATGAATATATAGATAAAAATAATTATGAAATAGACATAAATAAAGAAAGATTCCATCATGAAATATATTTAAGTGATCCTAGAAAATGTAATATAAATAATTTAAAAACGGTTATCAGAATCCCTATAAAAAGGAAATAGAAATCATGTATTACAAATCATATTATAACTCATATTACAACTCTAAAATAGGAAAATTGCTACTAATAAGTACAGAAGAAAAGTTAATTGGACTTTTTATAGAAAACCAAAAATATTATTTAGGTGCCTTAAAAGAAGAAGAATTAATAGAAAACAATAAATTAGAAATAATAATAAACACAAAAAAATGGTTAGATAAATATTTTACATTAAAAAAGCCAAGTCCCGATGACTTAAAACTCGAACCTATAGGAAGTCCATTTAGACAAATAGTTTGGAAAGAACTAAAAAAAATCCCTTATGGAAAAACAATAACATATAGTGATATAGCACATGTAGTAGCACACTTACTAAAAAAAGAATCTATGTCTGCACAAGCAATAGGAAATGCAGTAGGGCATAACCCAATTTCCATTATTATTCCTTGTCATAGAGTTACTGGTAAAAATAACACCTTAACAGGTTATGCAGGGGGTTTAGAGAAAAAAAGAGAATTATTACAAATTGAAAATGTAGATACTACAAATCTAAAATAAAAAGGACAAAATATGAAAAGAAGATGTAAATGGTGCAATTTAGAAAATGCTATATATATAAAATATCACGATGAAGAGTGGGGAATTCCTAACTTTGATGATAAATATCTATTTGAAATGCTCCTCTTAGAATCTTTCCAAGCAGGACTATCTTGGGAATGTATTTTAAATAAAAGAGAGAATTTTAGAAAAGCTTACAATCATTTTAACATAGAAGAAATTGCCCAATATAAAGAAGAAAAAATAAAGGAATTATTAAAAAATAAAAATATAATTCGTAATAAAAGAAAAATAGAAGCAAGCATCCAAAATGCTAAAATATTTATTGAAATCCAAAAAGAATATAAAAGCTTTTATAACTATTTAAAAACTTTTACAAAAGAAAAAACAATATATGAAATTGATAAAACTAGCTCCCCACTATCAGATGAAATAGCAAGTGATCTAAAAAAAAGAGGAATGAAATTTGTAGGAAGTACAATTATTTATTCCTATCTTCAAGCAATAGGAGTTATCTATTCACATGAAATATCTTGTTTTATGCATGAAAGGAAGAATCAAAATGAACCTAGCACAAAAAATATTAACCAATAAAGAATACCAAGCCCTTGTAGAAAAAATAGAAAATATACATTTTATAACAGATGGAAAATGGGACTGGGAACATGGAATAGGGCATTACAAAAGAGTTGCCTTATATACAAGACAAATACTTATGCAATTAAAAGAAGAAGAAAGAATCATACAATTAGCCACAATAGCTGCCCTTTTACATGATATTGGACTTAGTAAAGGAGACAAAATAGATCATGCAAAAGAAAGTAGTATCCTATGTACAAAATTTATAGATAAAAAGGATGTAACCAAAGAAGAATTAGAAATGATAAAACAGGCAATTGCTGATCATTCAAATGGAAATAATATAAATTCTAGTATCGCACTCGCACTCGTTTTAGCAGATAAATTAGATGTAACATATCATAGAGTCCTCCATTCAACTATAAAAGATGAAATCAATACAGAAATTTTAAAAATCAAAAAAGTAGACATAAAAATAACAGAAAAAGATCTAAATGTACAATATAATGCAGAAGAATCATTTGATCCTATGATACTAAATCATTGGAAAAAAGCAATTACTATACCAGAAAAAGCAGCTAAATACCTAAACAAAACATATACCTTCCAAATAAATGGAAAACCAATAAATTATAAAAATATTATTCATGGAAAATAAAATTTCTAAAAAGGCACTTAAAAGTTGGTAGAATTTTTACCCCATTCTAGATACGCTAGTAATAGAAGGAGGAAAAGACAAATGAAATTTAGTGAAAATTTAAAAAGAATAAGAAAAAAGAATAAAATATCACAAGAGGAATTAGCTGAAAAATTAGGAGTTTCAAGACAATCTGTTTCCAAATGGGAGACAGGAGAAAACTATCCTAGTATGCATAATATTATGATACTATGTGATTTATTAAACTGTAAAATGGATGAACTTGTCTGTGAAGAAGAAAAAAATATGAATCAATTAGATAAAGAAATAAAACAAAATATAGTAAAATTCAAAAAAGAAAAGCAAAAGAAAATGAAAGGTATCAGCAAAACAATTTACATTTTAGCTAGAATAGGTAAAATAATATCCATATTAGGCATGATAAGTCTTAGCTTAACAATCGCAATCACACCTATCTTTCTTTCTCATATTCAAATTACAGATAATAATATAAAAATATTAGGAGAAGAAATAAAATATAAAGAAGTAAAAAATGGAATACAAATAATGTATCGAAAAGAAAATACCTTTATTCATCAAAATGAATACAAACATCAAATAAATTTTATAAATCATTTCAAAGAAAATCCATACAAAGTAATAGGTTTTATAGAAACAGCCTTTTTATTTCTACTTATCACTCTCATTCTTCTTCAGTTTGCTTTCTCTATTTTAGAAAAATTGTTTATAAATATTCATGATAAAGATACACCATTTTCCTTAGAAAATGTCAATTATATTAAAAAATTAGCTATTTTTATGACTCTAATCATTATTATACCTAACATAGCTGGATCCATATTAAGTATAATAACAGAATATAGCATAGGAATAGACTTTGAACTCATAGAACTAATTTATATACTTATCTTCTTTAGTATGGCTTATATTTTTGAATATGGATATTTTATTCAGTTAGACTCAAAAGGTAAAATATATGGAGAAATAGAAGAATAATATAAATCCTTTAAAAAGAAAAAAAAGATAGAAATTAAGTAAAAAGAATCTATCTTTTTTAGTGACAAATAAAGTAATATTTTATTTTAATTTTTGCTCTAATGATTTTTTCAAATCTTCTATTTTCCCAAATGCAGAATCCTGCATACTTTTACTATAAGAACGAATAGTAAACATAAATTTCAAAATAACAAATAGAAAAACAGCTACAATACTAATAATACCAAGCACATACAAATCAAGTGTTAAAAAAAGAATTCCAAGACAAAGTAATAAAAAAGAAAAAAGAAATAGAAGTGTATAACACATTCTTGTCTTAAGTTCTTTCTCTAAAATAAATACTTTGTTTTTCAAATATTGAATTTGTTCCTCTTTTGATAAAGTAGAAAGAATATGATTATAAATAATCTCCTCTTTACTTTTCTCCTCCTGTATAATAAGTTTCATAATTTCATTCTCCATGATATTTCCCCCTTATATCTATTATAGCACAAAGCTTTTTTCTGTAAAGAAAAAGAGAAAACGAAAAATATTTTATCACCCATTTAACTATGTTAAATTGTGAAAAAATGGAAAAATAGTATTTACAAATGACATGTTGTCATATATAATGATATAGGTTTTAGAAAGAAGGAATAACTGTGCCAAGTGCTACTTTTTTTAACCTAAGTGAAGAAAAAAAGAAAAAACTGATAAATGCAGCAACCCATGAATTTTCTATACATATATTAGAAGAAGTATCTATTAATCAAATCATTAAAAATGCAAGTATTGCAAGAGGAAGTTTTTACATGTATTTTAAGGATAAAAATGACTTATATAAATATCTTTTAAAACTACATCAAGAAGAAATCAATAAAAAAATAGAAGAAGAAATAATAAAAACAGAAGGGGACTTTCTAAAAGCATTTGAAAATATGTATGATAAAATTATAGAAGGTGTCTATTTTAAAAATCATGCATCCTTTTTTAAAAACATGTTTATTAATTTTCACTTTACAATAGATCATAATACCTTTTTCAAAGAAAAGCCATTTCTTGAAAATAAAAAAAACATTTTTTCTAACTATGTTAAAACAAGTAATTATCAAAATATAGGAGAAGAAAGATTATTGGAAGCTTTCTATTTTGCATTTTTCATAATGAGTATATCTATCGCACATACTTTTCTAAATCCTGAAAACAAACAAAAAGAGAAAGAAAAATTTAAAAACCATATCTCTTTTCTAAAATATGGTATTTATAAAAAGGAGGACTAAAATGAAAGAAATTATAAAACATTTAAGGAAATCATGGAAAGCCATACTTCTTATCATCACACTATTAGCTGTACAAGCAATATGCGACCTATCGCTTCCTGATTATACATCTAGAATTATTAATATAGGAGTACAACAAGGAGGGATTGATTCCACTGCCCCAGAAGTAATGAGTAAATCCACTATGGAAGACTTATTACTCTTATTAGATACAAAAGAGCAAAAAGAAATAAAAGATGCTTACAAGCTAATAGAAAAAAAGAAACTATCTAAAAAAGAATATCAAAAGTATCAAAAAAAATATGAAATATTAGAAAAAGAAAATATATATATATTGAAAAATGGAATACAAAAAGAGAATATAAGTAAAATATTAGAAAAAAAATTATTAATACACTATTTCTTCACTTCCAATGGAAAAGAAGCTATCAAAATGCAAAAGAAAATCAAAGAAAACATGCCAAGTATAATGCAAGATATGTCTATCATGCAAGTATTAAAAACACTACCAGAAGAAGAAAGAAATAAAATGAAAAAACAAATAAATGAATCCTTTATAAAAATGCCAGATTCTATTATTAGTCAAAGTGCAATCGCTGCTGTAAAAGAAGAATATATCAAATGTGGTATCAACACAAGTAAAATGCAAACAAATTATATTTTTATTGCAGGATTAAAAATGTTAGGAATCGCACTTATGAGTATGATATCTGTAATAGGAGTAGGATTCTTAGGGGCAAAAACAGCAGCTAGACTTGCAAAAGATTTACGAAACACTGTTTATGAAAAAGTATTATCTTTTTCTACTACTGAGTTTAAAAACTTTGGTGTTGCATCACTTATCACAAGAACAACCAACGATATACAGCAAATACAAATGCTAATTGTATTTACCCTTCGCATTACCATATATGCACCCATTATAGGTATTGGTGGGGTATTTAAAGTATTACATACCAACACCTCTATGGCTTGGATTATCGCACTTGCTGTATCCATTATTCTATCTATGATGCTATTTTTATTTATAATCGTAATGCCTAAATTTAAACTAGTACAAAAACTAATAGATAAACTAAACCTAGTAACAAGAGAAATATTAAATGGAATACCTGTCATTCGTGCCTTCAGTAATCAAAAACATGAAGAAAAAAGATTTGAAAAAGCAAATAAGGATTTAAAGAAAACAACCCTATTTGTAGATCGAGTTATGTCTACCTTAATGCCAACTTTAATGTTTGTCATGAATGCTATTTGTATTTTAATTGTATGGAAAGGTGCACATAGTATCGATCAAGGCGTAATGCAAGTAGGAGATATGCTTGCCTTTATCCAATATACAATGCAAATTGTAATGTCTTTCTTAATGGTTTCTATGTTCTCTATTATGATGCCAAGAGCTAGTGTTTCTATAGGACGTGTAGCAGAAATCCTTCGTACCAAATCAGTAATCACAGAACCAAAAAATCCTAAAACTTTTAGTAAAAGAATAACAGGACTTGTTGAATTCAAAAATGTATCTTTTAAATATCCTGATTCAGATGAAGATGTATTAACAGATATCACTTTTACAGCAAATCCAGGAGAAACAACAGCATTTATCGGAAGCACTGGTTCTGGGAAATCTACTCTTATCAATTTAATACCAAGACTTTTCGATGTAACAAAAGGAGAAATATTAATAGATGGAATTAACATAAAAGACGTAGAAACAACGGTACTCCATAAAAAAATAGGATTTGCTCCACAAAAAGGAATACTCTTTTCTGGAACTATCTCATCTAACTTACGTTATGGAAAAAAAGATGCAAGCGAAAAAGACTTACAAAAAGCAGCAACCATTGCACAAGCAAAAGATTTTATTGAAAGTAAAAAAGAAAAATACGAAAGTCCAATTTCTCAAGGAGGAACCAATGTATCTGGAGGACAAAAACAAAGATTATCTATTGCTCGTGCCATCGCATGTAATCCAGAAATATATATTTTTGACGATAGTTTCTCTGCACTTGACTTCAAAACAGATGCAGCCTTAAGAAAAGCTTTAAAAAAAGAAACAAAAAATGCTACAGTTTTAATAGTAGCCCAAAGAATTAGTACCATTATGAATGCAGAACAAATTATTGTATTAAATGAAGGAAAAATAGTAGGGAAAGGAACACATAAAGAACTACTACAAAATTGTGAAGTTTATAAAGAAATAGCATCATCACAATTATCAAAGGAGGAACTCGAAAATGCCTAGTAAAAACAAAAATAAACAATTAAAATCTCCTCAAACACAAGAAAAAGCAAAAAATTTCAAAGGAACCATGAAAAATCTATTTGCCTATGTAAGTATTTATAAAATACAAATCCTTTTCGTCATCCTATTTTCAGTAGGAAGTGCTATTTTCTCCATTGTTGGACCCAAAATATTAGGAAATGCAACTACTGAAATATTTAATGGCTTAATTGGAAAAGTAATGGGAACCAGTGTTGGCATTAACTTTACCAAAATAGCTGGTATTTTACTTACCTTACTTGGTCTTTACTTCATTAGTATGTTCTTTTCTTACTTACAAGCCTTTATTGTAACAGGAGTAGGGCAGAACATAACCTATAAGTTTAGAAAAGAAATATCAGAAAAAATACATAAATTACCTATGAAATATTTTGAATCTAGAACAACAGGAGAAATCCTTTCTAGAGTAACAAATGATGTAGACACCATAAGTCAATCTTTAGACCAAAGCTTAACACAAATTATTTCTTCCATTACTATGATAATAGGTGTTATTATAATGATGTTTACTATAAGTCCTCTTATGACCTTTACAACACTTATTATTGTTCCACTTTCAGTTATTTTAATTGCTATAGTAGTAGGAAAAAGCCAAAAGCACTTTAAAAATCAACAAGAATATCTAGGCCATATCAACGGTCAAGTAGAAGAAATATATGGAGGACATGATATAGTAACTGTATTTAATGGAAAAGAAGAAGCATTAAATAACTTTAAAGAGACAAATGATAAATTATATAACGCAGCATGGAAAAGTCAATTTTTATCAGGAATGATGCACCCTATTATGAACTTTATTGGGAACCTTGGTTACGTAATGGTGTCCATATTAGGAGGATGGCTTGTTATTAAAAACAAAATAGAAGTAGGGGATATTCTCTCTTTCACACAATATGTGCGATCATTTATGAATCCTATCGCCCAAGCTGCACAAGTAATGAATATGTTACAATCCTTAGCAGCAGCATCTGAAAGAGTATTCGAATTTTTAAATGAAGAAGAAGAAACAAAAACAATAGAAAATCCTATCTCCAAAGAAAAAATAAAAGGAAATATAGTTTTCAAAAACGTTTCCTTTGGATACAATCAAAATAAAACAATTATTCATAATTTTAATGCCAAAATAAAAAAAGGACAAAAAATAGCCATTGTAGGGCCTACAGGAGCAGGGAAAACAACACTTGTAAAATTGCTGATGCGTTTCTATGATGTAAATAGTGGTAGTATTGAAATAGATGGATATAATATCAAAGACTTTGATCGAAATGAATTACGTGAAGAATTTGGTATGGTATTACAAGATACATGGCTATATCATAATACCATCAGAGAAAATATTCGTTATGGTAAATTAGAAGCATCCAATGAAAGTGTAGAAGATGCAGCCATTAGTGCACATGTAGATCACTTTATTCGTACCCTCCCTGAAGGATATGATATGGTATTAAATGAAGAATCAGATAATATTTCACAAGGACAAAAACAACTTTTAACCATCGCACGTGTAATCCTAAATGATCCAAAAATATTAATATTAGATGAAGCCACTTCTTCAGTAGATACAAGAACAGAAATACTCATCCAAAAAGCAATGGATAATCTTATGAAAGGAAGAACAAGCTTTATTATCGCTCACCGACTATCTACTATAAAAAATGCAGATTTAATTTTAGTTATGAATGATGGTGACATAGTAGAACAAGGAAATCATAAAGAATTACTTGCTAAAAAAGGATTCTATGCCAATCTATATAATGCACAATTTGAAAGAGAATAAAAAAGAGAAAATTCTCTTTTTATTTTTTTATATAATACTTTGAAAAACTACCAACTTCACGACTACTTTTTAAAATAGTTTCCTCATCAAAACCAACAAAAGAAAAATCAGGTCTTTTATCCTTAGGAAGTAATAAATCCATAAATTTTTTAAGTTTCTGAAGTCCTATATTAGGTGTATAAACAAGTTCTCGTCCAAGCATAGAAGCAATCACACCTGCCTCTATTTCCAATAAAGAACGAAGTATTGAAATATCTAATATCTTATATACATCATGTATAGAAGAAAACATAGAAATATGATTTTTAGAAAGAGATGTTTTTATTTTTTGAATAGTTAAGATAGCTAGTCTTTGTAAATAAAGATCTTTTTGTAATTCTAGTTTTTGAACCTCTTCCTTGGAAAAACCAAATTCATATAAAAAAAACAAAAATTTATATTCTAATGCATACGTAGGAATTTCATGAAAACCAAAATATGAAAAGAAATAACTCTTAGGTTGCATATAAAAATCTATCTGATGTAAAACCTCATGCATATAAATTTGTAAATCTAAAATATTATTTTGTTTATGTACTAAAGAATAAGATTTATGAAACACAAAATCATGAAAAGTTGTTCCAAGACTATTTTCTAAACCACATCGCATTATCTTAGACACTTGAAAAGAATCCTCTGATTCTATAACCTTTTTAGCATATTTCCATATTTCCTTATCCTGTAAAGAGGAATAAAAAATCATAGAAATAGTTTCAATAAAATCATAATCATAATCCTCTACACGAAAAATAGGATCATATAAACACCTATCTAAAGAACCAGTATGAGAAACATTATAAGCTACTTGCAAAAGGAAAGAAAGATAATTTTCATCTATTAAACAAGAAGAAAATAAAGAAAAATCAATATCTTGTCCTTTCAGCATCCACATATAATAATAAAAAGAAAAATGATCACTTGTAATTTTATCTAAAAAATTAAAAACACCTGTATACTGAAAAGTTCCACTCTCTTCTAACATAAACATATAATTACGTAAAGTAAGAAAAAACTCCTTTCTTTCTTTTTCATTGGAACAACATTGAATCATTTCTCTAACATAATCCTTTTTTTGCTTTATATCTTTTAAATTCCACATAATATTATTGTAGCAAAAAAAAGAATCCAATTAAACCCAAAATTGGATAAAATAAGAGACTTTATAAAAAACTTCTGGATTCCATTTTTGTAAAGAAACAGAAATATCAGTAAATAAAAATAAAAATTCATATAAAAAGGAACACATAATTAAAATTAAAAATATCTTTCTAAAAAAAGCCTTCCTTTTTTTATCAAAACGCTTATGATCTATGGCTAAAACAAGTAAACATAAAGCAGTATTAAACAAATATCCAAAATCGCTAATATAACGTGGTAATAATCCAGCACATTGTATATCAAAAATAATAACAATAAAAGTAAGTAAAAGAGAAGTAATAGCCATATAATATGTTTCCTTTTCCTGAAAATAAGACTTAAATTTATGTAAAAAGAATGGAATCAGAAAAATAACATGGTTATAAATAAAGCCTCCAAAAAAAGGTTCAGCAATCACTTTTCCTAAATAATTTGTATGAAGATAGTTCATAAAAATATAAGGAAAAATAGGATAAATAGTGGTGGGCTGAAAAAGGTAGGCAAAAATACCACTTGGAATTCTAGAAAAAATAAATCCTCTTTTAGTCATATCATTCGTGGTTAAATTGTAATTCGCCCCAAAATCAAAAATAGAAGAAAATCTAACATAATTATAATACATCATAAAAACAGCAAATACCACAATGGGAAGTAAAAAACAGATAGTTTCCTTCATACTCTTTTTAGAAAATAAAACTCTTTTCTTAAAAATATCTTGGTAAAAAATCAAAGGAGCAAAAGCATAAGAAACAAGGAACGGTGGTCTAGATCCTGCTACCAAAGCCATAAAAAGTGATCCTAGAAAAAGTTTAAGCTTACGATTTTTAAAAGATACAGTAGAAGAAATCCAAAGACCTAATCCCCATATCATAAACATAAAGCCACAAGAAATTGGTATATGATAAAAAGTAGGTCTTTTTACAATATAAAACAAACCACAACTGCTTACAAAAAGAAATGAAAGAAGCAAATAAGTAAGAAAACTAGTTTTAGAAAACCACCTTCGAATCAATTGATACAAAAAGTAAAAAATACCAAGAATAGATAAAAAACAAAAAATTAAAATAGAAGTTGAAATAGATAAATGGGTTTGAAAAAGAACATAATAAGGAAGAAATAAAACCAAAACAGGAGTAATACCAAAATAAACATAATATTTTCCTTTATAATAAGCTGTATCCCAATAATAATCCTCATACCTTTTTAAATATTGAGAACGGTAATTAGTATCATAAGGATTTTTAAGTGATTTTAACTTTTGACTAGGCGAAATAGGCAAATAAAATTTTCCATCTAAAATAGCCTCTGTAAGCGCATAATATTGCGTTTTTGTATCGTTATCTATATATTGAAAACCAGTATTTATATTGGTAAAGAAAATAGTAAAGAAAAAGGCCAAAGAAAAAATAAAAGTTAAAATGATTTTCTTAAATCGAAAACACGCCAATGCCTTATAATGATAAAAAGAAGAACTAGGTCTTATCAAATATAAAAGGAAAAGAACAACAGATAACAAAACAACACGATAGAAATGGATAGAAAAAGGAATTTTGGGATTTAAAACAATTGGTTTTAAAATAACAACAGTACCTTTAAGATTATCATTTAAAACAAATTTAATATCTTTAGCCCTCCCAGCTATATGATACATAAAATACTGACTAGAAGAAATAGAAAAAAGCGTTTCCTTTTCACCTAAAGAATAATAAAGAGCATTTGCTTCATCTTTTACATAAGTAGTAACTGTAATAGGAATTTTAGAATATTTAGGAGCAAAAGCAAGATAAGCAGAAGAAAGAGGAGTATCTACATCTTTACATTCTATGTATACCCCTTTATTTTGGGTAATAAGATATTCATTTCTCCCTTGTTTTTTCAAACCATGATAAACAAACGGAACCTCTCGTTCTTTATTCATCAAAGTAGCATAATGTTTATAATTACAAAAAGTAAATTCACCAATATAAGAAATACAAAAACAAAAAACAAAAACAAGAAGAGTAAAACCTGACATTTTTTTATAAATTTTTTTTCTATAAAACCATATTTCTTTTACAAAATAGTAAAGAAAAGTATGAATAAAAAGAAAAAGAAAATGGGAAAAAGAGAAAGGATAAAAAAACTTTCCTATCATCAAAAAAAATAAAACTTCATGAAAAAGAAAAAAACAAATTCCATCTATTAAAATAGCTAGAAAAGACACCTTTCTATGCATGTAAAATAAAATAAATATATAGTATATACAAAATAATAAAAGTAATGCAATATAAGACATAATCTCACCATCCATATTATATCATATTTTCTCTTTTTATATGTATGTTTCTAAAAACAGCCAAACTATATAAAAATGTGATATAATAAAAAAATAGGAAGAAGGAATAATCATGATAAAAATATACAAATCAGATGTAAAAACAGAAAAACTTTCTATTATAAAAGAAATAGAACCAGATTGCTGGATTGACCTTACAAATCCCGAAACAAAAGAAATAGACAGAATTGTAAAAGAAACAGAAATAGATAAAGATCTTATCTTAAAAATGCTAGATGAAGAAGAATTACCACGTATTGAAGTGAGTAAAAATGCAACACTCATCGTAATAGATACACCATTTCTATCTGATAGTAACCATAAAAACAAATATAAAACATACCCTTTAGGCATTATTATTACAGAAAACAATTATATAATAACCATATCTATTAAACAAAATAATGTATTAGAAGACTTTAGAAACGGAAGCATAAAAACATTTATGACTTCTAAAAAGACAAGATTTTTAATCCAAATACTATTAAAAACAGCTAGTTCGTATTTAAAAATATTAACACATATCAATAAAGATATGGAAGAAAAGGAAAAAATCCTATCAAAATCTACTCAAAACAAGCATTTAATAGGACTATTAGACACAGAAAAAACATTAGTATATTTTATAACCTCCCTAAAAGAAAATGATACTGTATTAGATAGATTATCAAAAGGAAATGTTCTGCCCCTATATGAAGAAGATATAGACCTTCTAGAAGATACTGTCATTGAATACAAACAAGCAATTGAAATGAGTGGTATATATAAAGACATTCTATCAAGCGTAACCAACACATATGCTACAATCGTATCTAATAACCTAAATATGGCTATGAAATTTTTAGCAGGTATTACTATTGTCTTTTCCATCCCTACCATGATTGCATCTTTTCTAGGAATGAATGTTCCACTAGGAAAAATTGCAACCTATGACTTTTCTTTTCTTATTATATCTATTCTTTCTTTTGTATTAGCACTTGTAATAGCATATTGGCTTAAGAAAAAGGACATGTTATAATGATTTATATTTTTTATGGAACAGAAGAATATCTATTACAAAAAGAAACAGAAAAAATAATAGAAAAATATAATATATCTCCTCTAGGAATTAGTAAACATAGTGGAGAAGATATCAATATAGAAAATATATTAGAAGATGTAAGTACCATATCAATGTTTGATGAAAAAAAACTAGTGATAATAGACCCAGCCACCTTTTTAACAGCACAAGCAAAAAAAGGAATCACAGACCTAGAATTAAACAGCTTAGAAAATTATTTAAAAAATCCAAATACGGATAGTATTCTTCTATGCATTGTACACCATGAAAAATTAGATGAAAGAAAAAAAATAGTAAAAACAATAAAAAAATATGCAACAGTAAAAGAATGTAATTTAGAAAATAATAAAAATATTATAAAAGAGATATTAGAAGGTTATCAAATAGAAGATAAAGATATTATTCTTTTTGCAGATAGAGTAGGAAGTAACTTTTTACAGTTAAAAGAAGAAGCAGAAAAATTAAAACTCTATCGTTATGAAGAAAAAACAATAAAAAAAGAAGATATACTTGCCTTAACAACAAAAACAATCGATGTAAATATTTTTACCTTTATAGATAACATTATTTCCAAAAATAAAAAAGAAGCCATTGAAACATATAAAGAAATGATAAAGGGAAACGAAGAACCCATTGCTATTATTGTAATGTTAGCAAATCAATTTAGAATTATGTATCAAGGAAAACAACTTCTAAAAAAAGGATATAGTGAAAAAGCTATTGCAGACACCTTAAATATCCATCCATTTCGTGTAAAAAAAGCCCTAGAAAAAGCGAGAAATTATAGTGAAGATATTTTACTTACTTACCTAAAAAAACTAATAAAGTTAGATATAGATATAAAAAGTGGGAAAGTAAATAAAATACTAGCTTTAGAATTATTTATATTAGGTGTATAAAAAAATCAATATAAAATATTGTTTTTTTATTTTCCATTCATTAGATAATCCAAAAATAATTTCTTATTTTTTTTTTCAAATAAAATACCATAAAGTAAATGAATTAGGGGAATATCTATACCTTTTTTCTTTAATAATTGATGAAAAGATTCTAATGTAGACACACCTTCAACCGTTGTTTCCTTCTGATATTTTTCTACCTCTTCAAAAGAAGCACCACTCCCTATTAAGTATCCAAGCTGAAAATTACGGCTTTTTTCACTCATACAAGTTAAAAATAAATCACCAATTCCAGCATAAGATAAAACAACCTTTTCATCTCCACCAAAAGCTAAAATCAATTTCTCCATAGCACAAAGTGCATCTGTCAAATACATAGCTTGCGTAGAAACAGGAAACTGCATACCATGAATAATACCTGAACCAATAGCCATAACATTCTTAATAGCACCACATATTTGTACAGATAAAAGGGAAGGATCAGAAGAAAGCTTAACAAAAGAACTTTCTAAAGTATGACAAACTATTTTTTCTGTTTCTTGACAAACAGCTGAAATAGTAAAAGCAACAGGATTTTTATGTGCCATATCAATAGCAAAAGTAGGACCTGATAAAATAGCAATCTTCTTAGTAGAAATATATTTTTCAATAACGGCATCTAAAAAATGAAAAGACGTAGTAATTCCTTTTGAAGCAATCACAAAATGTTCATTGCCACATACATATTTTTGTACTTCTACCATTGTATCTTCTATAAAAAGAATAGGAATAGACACGACAACAATATCAGCATTTTTCAAAGCCTCTTCCATACTTGTTGTAATAAAAATATCATTAGGAATCTTTATATCAGGTAAAACTTTTTCATAGCACCTTTCCTTTTCCAACAAATTCTTTTCTTCTTCAAATTTAGTCCACATACATATATGATTATTATTCTCATAAAATGCGATAGCAAGAGCAAGTCCAAATGCTCCTGTTCCAAGTATTGTTATATTCATTGAAATTTCCTTTCTAAAGCTTCATAAACAGCTTTTAAACTTTGTTCATATTTACTTGTTTCCTTAGGAATATAATATTTTCTACCTTTTAAATTCTTAGGAATATATTCCTGTTTGACAAAAGAGTTTGGATAGTCATGGGGATATTTATACAAAGGAGAAGTCGTTTTAATATGATCTGGAACATTACCAGTATTTCCTTTTCGAATATCAGCAAGAGCAGCATCTAATGCAAGATGTCCTGTATTAGATTTTGGCGAAAGTGCTAACTCAATTACAATATCACCAAGAGGAATTCTAGCTTCTGGAAGTCCAAGCCTTTCTGAAGCAGCAATTGCAGCCTCTACTTTAGGACCTATACTAGGATTTGCAAGTCCGATATCCTCATAAGCAATAACCGTCATTCTTCTATAAATAATGTCTAAATCCTCAGCCTCAATCAATCGAGCTAAGTAATGTAAGGAAGCATTTACATCACTTCCACGAATAGACTTTTGAAAAGCACTAATAACATCATAATGACCATCCTCATTTTTATCATGAAAGAAAACAGGCTTAGCATGAATATCTTTTAAACTATCCAATGTAATATGATGATTAGAAGAAGTAACATAAGCAACTTCTAATAAATTATAAGCATAGCGAAGATCACCAGCTGACATAAAAGAAATTTGTGATAAAATTCCTTCCTCTACCTTTATATTAGGTAAATAAGAACTATTTACTGCCTTTATCAAACCTTCCTTCACATCCGTGTCCTCTAATTCATGTAAAGCAAAAATCTGACATCTACTACGTATAGCAGGATTAATTTTATGAAAAGGATTAGCTGTTGTCATACCAATAAGAGTTACAAGACCACTTTCTAAATAGGGAAGAAGTAAATCTTGTTTATCCTTATTGAGTCTATGAATTTCATCCATAATAAGAATAATACCTTTATACATTTTTGCCTCTTCTATAACAGTATCAAAATCTTTCTTATTATGAATAACAGCATTTAAAGTACGATATCGTAAAGAAAGGGTACTAGCAAGTGCCACAGCAATACTTGTTTTTCCAATACCAGGTTTCCCATACAATATCATAGAAAAAAGTTTCTTGCTTTTTACCATATTATAAAGCACTTTATTTTCACCAACCAAATGTTTTTGACCAATAATTTCATCCAAACAAGAAGGTCTCATTTTAATTGCTAAAGGTTCTTCCATATTACCACCTATATCCATTTTATCAAATTTAAAGATAAATGAATAGAAATATTAACAAGAAAAATGTCTATTTTTATGGTATACTTATAATATAAGAAAAGAATATACGAATACCATATATTTAACAACATTTTTTATATAAAGAAGATAAAAAAGAAAAGCAAAATAAAATTTTATATGTTAAAGATAATAACTAAGTATACTATAATAAATAAAGGGTGGGATTTATGAAAGATTTAAAAGAAGCAATAAATAATTTTTTAGACTATCTACGTATTGATAAAAATTATAGCAAAAATACAATAGACTCTTATAAAAATGACCTTTATAACTATCACACTTATATGCAAAAAGAAAATAAAAAGTTAAATAATATTACAAAAAAAGATATTGAGGGATATTTAAAATATTTAAAACAAAAAAATTTAAATATGCGTACAATTTCACACAATATATCTAGTATTAGAAGTTTTTATAAATTTTTAGTAATTCATAACCATAGTAATAATCCAATAGAACTAATAGAATTACCAAAAATGAAAAAAACTATTCCAAAAGTATTATCAGAAGAGGAAATAAATATTCTTTTAAATATTAAAGAGAAAGATAATTACAGTATTCGAAATAAAGCTATGCTAGAACTCATGTATAGTACAGGTATGCGTGTAAGTGAGCTTACTTCTCTCACTATTTATGATATTGATTTAAGCGAAGATTACGTAAAAGTACTAGGGAAGGGGAGTAAAGAAAGAATAATTCCACTAGGAGATATAGCTATTATATCTCTACAAGATTATTTAAAAATAAGATCATCTATGATGAAAAAAAACTATGAAGAAGCATTATTTTTAAATAATCATGGTAAAAAACTAACAAGGCAAGGATTTTTTAAAATCATTAAAAAACTAGCCAAAGATAAAAATATTCAAACAGAATTTTCACCACATACATTAAGACATTCCTTTGCTTCCCATCTATTAAAACATGGAGCAGATTTAAAAAGCATACAAGAAGCACTAGGGCATAGTGATCTTTCTACTACACAAATATATACACATATTGAAAAAGAAAAACTAATAGAAAATTATCATGATTCACATCCACATGGATAAAAAATGAAAAAGAGGGGCATGAAACTTATACAAAAAGACACAAGATATATGAAAAAGTGTCTTATAATATAAAGTTTTAAGAAATAAATTTATTTATTTATATAAAAGTAGGAAAGAATTATCTTTTCTTTTTTTCATATGTTTTAATAAGGTGATTTTATGAATATAAATTCTTTTAGTTTTATGTTAACTTTTATAGCAGGACTATCAACCATGATAGGAACTATTTTTATATTTTTTAAAATGAAAAAAAAAGAGAAAGTAATAGCAACATCTCTTAGCTTTGCAGCAGGAGTTATGACGTGTGTATCTTTTATAGAACTAATCCCTGAAGGATTTCAATTAATTACAAAAACTTACTTTCCATTTTATTCTCTATTACTTGTTCTTTTTTTCATAAATATAGGTATTATCATATCAAGTTTGATTGATCACTTTATGCCAGAGAAAAATAACAAATTATATAAAGTAGGACTTATTTCTATGTTAGCAATTATTTTGCATAATATTCCAGAAGGTATTGCTACTTTCCTAGCAGGAACAACAAATACAAGTTTAGGAATTTCTCTCACAGTTGCGATTGCATTACACAATATTCCAGAAGGTATCAGTATCTCCATTCCTATCTATTATGCTACAAAAAATAAAGGGAAAGCTATATTTTATACGTTTTTATCTGGTATATCAGAATCATTTGGAGCTCTTTTAGCTTTTCTTTTCTTAAAAAATAGAATGACAGATACAATTATGGGAATGTTATTTTGCTTTATAGCAGGAATTATGTTACATATATCTTTTTATGAGTTATTAAAAGAAGCAAAAGAATATGAAAAGAAAAAATGGGTATATGCATTTTTTACAATAGGCGTTCTATTTATGGGAATCACACAATTTATTTTTCATTAAATTTATGTTAAAATAATGTTGGTGATTAAAATGCAATACAATTATAAACCAGTAGGTGTCTGTTCTACAAATATGATATTTGATATAGAAAAGGACATTATAAAAGAAGTAAAAATAGAAAATGGATGTAAAGGAAATTTAATGGGGATCTGTACACTTATAAAAAATCAAAATATAGATATTATTATAGATAAATTAAAAGGAATTCCTTGTGGACTAAAAAAGACTTCATGTCCTGATCAAATAGCACAAGCATTAATAAATTATAAAGAAAAAAGAAACCAGTAAGTTTCTTTTTTTGGGCTAGACAATCTATCTTAATTCAAATGAATGGCCCTCGTCCTCATCGTACTCAAACGATTTACTTTCATCGTCGTCGTCTTCAAAGCCGATAGCTTTATTTGAATCTTTGATGTTATTATTTGCCTTTGATCCAACAGATTGATTTCTATTCTGTTTAGATGTGCAATTATTATTTTTCATCTTGTTAGACTGTTTCATATTATTACTTCTTTTCATTTTTCATCACCCAGTAATAATATGAACCATAATATAATTATTATGTAAAATAAAGAAAGTAGGGGAATGGTAAATTTTGGTAAAATTAATTTTAAAGATTTACTAATCTCCTTTCTACTCATGATAAATATTTTATTAGTTATAGCCATATTGGTTTTAACAATAAAAAAATAGTACTCAACACGCAAAGTTAAGTATTCCCTTTTTATTATATGAACTTTTGATAAAAAAGTAGATGAAAAGATTTATAAAATAATTTCTGATGATTTTGGATTTGATGATTGATGTGTGTAGTATTGATTGAAAACAAAAAAACAAAACAAAAATTTGAAAAACATTTTGATAGTCCATATTTGTACCATAAATTTTTAAAAAAAATAAGATATAGTAAGAATATAAAAATTCTGATTTCTTATAATCATTATTTTTAGAAGTTAACATAATATATATTATCAGAAGTTACATAATAATTAAAAAAAAGGTAATTCATCTATTTATTTATAATAATAAATAAAATATATATAAATCACAATTATTAAAATTTTTG